>JAISMT010000218.1 GCA_031276585.1 Bifidobacteriaceae bacterium | reverse complement strand
TTTTTGGAACACCATGCCCACTTTGGAACGCACCGCTACCGGGTCTACTCCCCGGGCGTATAGGTCTTGACCGTCCAGTGTGATGTTCCCTTGAGTACGGGCCCCTGGAATCACTTCATGCATGCGGTTGATGGCGCGCAACAGGGTTGACTTGCCACAGCCGGAAGGCCCAATGAAAGCAGTCACGGAACGGCCCGGTACTTCCAAAGAGACACCGGCCACCGCCAGGTGAGAACCGTAGAAACAGTCCACATCCCTAATAGCGAGGTTGCCGCTTTCGGCTGGTATACCGGAAGCGAGCGCCGGCGCACCTACGGTGGCATCAATCAACTCGGTGAGTGGCCCTGTGGTGGGCTGATCAGATTGGGTGGGTGGGACGGTAGCAGTCATCGGTTCCTCCTGAGTTTGGCGATCTGCGGGGGCAACGCCCGGGCAGCTAGTTGCAGCACCACCACTAGGGCCATCAACACCAGAGCACCAGCCCAAGCGCGTTGATCGTAAGCCGCAGTGTCCAGGCCCTTGTTGGACCACTGCGAATAGATGAAGACCGGCAGGGTAGACATACGTCCATCGGCCAAGTTGTAGTTCATAGAATCGGTGAAGCCCGCTACCAGCAACAGCGGCGCTGTTTCGCCGATGATGCGGGCCACCCCCAGCACTGCCCCGGAGGTGAGACCCGGTAGCGCCGTGGGTAACACTATTTTGCGTACCACCCGCCAACGGGGGTTACCCAGAGCTAGACCGGCTTCGCGTAAATCCATGGGCACCAAACGCAACACCTCTTCAGAGGAGCGCACCACTACCGGCACCATGATGATGGAGAGTGCCACTGCACCCGCTAAACCGGAGCGAGTGCCGGGCCCAAAAACCAAAGAGAACAATGCGAAAGCCGCCAAACCGGCCACGATGGACGGAATGGATACCATAATGTCCACTGCCCGCCGGGTAATGGAAGCTAAACGGCTGTTACCGCCGTATTCGGTCAGATAAATGGCAGCGGCCAATCCCAACGGTATGGATATCACGGCGGTAGCAGCGGTGATCATTGCGGTACCGGTCAATGCGTGCAGTAAGCCCCCCCCGGGACCTATCACACCGCGCATGGAATGGGTAAACAGGGTCATATCGAAACGGCCCAACCCCCGAGTCAGCGCCGTCCAGATCACGGAAACTAGAGGTACGGTGGTCAAGACCACTGCCGTAATCACAGCTCCAAAAGCCAGTACCGTTTTGGCGCGCCGTAGCGGGCTGGGGCGCGCTGCCGCTAACGTCAAAGTGGACGCCGGTTCGGGTAGCGGTGCGGCTGCCCCCGGGCCGGTAATTTGCGCCGTCGTGGTCATACCGTCATCCTCCTTCCGGCTATACGCCGGCCAGCAATCGAGACCAACAGGGAGACCCCAAACAACACCAAACCCAAACCGATCAAAGCCCCTACTTGCGCCCCGTGGGATTCGGGGAAGGTAGAAGCAATAAAGGCGGCAATAGTGGCCGGGTTATCGGAAGAAATCACGTTGACTGAAACTAAGAACGGCGTAGAACTCAAGACCATGGCCACGGCCATGGTTTCGCCTAAGGCACGGCCCAAACCGAGCATTCCACCAGCTACCATGCCGGAACGAGCGGTGGGTAACACCGCTGTACGCACCATTTCCCAACGGGTAGCACCTAGGGCGTAGGCCGCTTCCATCAAAGCTGGGGGGGTGAGAGCAAAGCTCTCGCGGCACATGGCAGCCGTAATAGGCAGGATCATCACCGCCACCACCAATCCGGCGGTCAAAGCAGTCCGTCCCGTTGCGGAAGGCGGGCCAGCGAAGAACGGCAACCAACCCCAGTGCTGGGCCAGCCAACGGTCCACGGGACCCATCAAGGGCGCTAACACCATGAGTCCCCATAAACCAAACACCACTGAGGGTACCGCCGCCAGCAGATCCAAGACCGCTGCTAAAGCCCGCCCAAAACGGGGGGAAGGAGCATATATCGTGGCTGCTAAAGCCACCCCAATGGCCGGTAACGCCGCAAAAGCCAGCGCTATCACTGCCACCCAAGCCGAACCGAACACTAAAGGCCCGGCCAGTTGGGGGAAGCTAACCGCATGCGCGGGCAGATCGCCTTCCCCGGCTACCAGAGAGGGACCACCACGCACGGCCAAAAAGATCAGTACTCCCGCCAGTACCAGAGCTACAGCAGCAGCCGCTGCCTTCACCGTGGTAGAGAACCACCGCTCGCCGGCTCCACTCAGAGCTGGGACCGGGGCCGGGCTCCCGCCCCCGCGGGGAGCCCGACCAGTCTGAAAAGGTGCTGGATCAGCTAGCGATGCGGTCAACGGCCGCGCTCACCTTCGCGCTTAGTTCTGCTTCACCCGTGACCGGTGCTGAACCGGCGTTCTGGGCGGACGCCTGCTGGCCCGCTTCCGAGGTCACATAGCGGAAATAGGCCGCCACAACGGCACCCGTGTCAGCGTCCTGGTACTTCTCGCAAGCCACCAGGTAACTCACTTGCATCAACGGATAAGCCCCAGCGGCATCGGTAGTACGGTTCAATTCGTAAACCACGTCGCCAGCCGCCCGGCCTTCTTCCAGTTTTGACTCGGTAACCGCTTTAGCGGCCCCTTCAGCTGAAGCTTTGACCCATTCGCTACCCACTTTGATGGCCGCCCAACCCAAACCAGTGGCCTGACCGGCATCCACGTAACCTACGGCGCCTACCGCGCCTTTGACGGCTTCCACTACACCTTGAGTTTTCTCGGCTCCTTCGCCGGTTTGAGCGGGCCATTCTTCGCCGGCTTCATGACCCCAAGCACCACCTGAAGCTGCGGCCAAATATTCGGTGAAGTTGCCTGTGGTACCAGATTTATCGGACCGGTGAACTGGTGTGATGGCCACATCCGGTAGTTTGGCTTCGGGATTATCGGCCACTATTGCCGGGTCGTTCCATTTTGCGATCTTGCCGTTGAAGATGTCTGCAATGGTCTTAGGCGCCAGGTTCAAAGCGTCAATGCCTTCTAAGTTGAAGGCCACCACGATAGGCGAAATGTAAACCGGGACCTCCACAATGTCCGAGCCGTCCGCGCAAGCTTTCAGACCAGCTTTAATCTCATCCGCACTAAAGGGCGCATCAGTACCCACAAAGTTGAAGCCCCCCGCCGCGAATTGCTCCCGGCCGGAACCTGAACCGATCGGGTCGTAGTTGACGGTCACATCGGGTTGTTCGCTTTGGAAACCAGCCCGCCAAGCTTCTTGGGCGGCACTTTGGGACGAGGCCCCGCCACCATTAATGGCACCAGAAAGTTTGGGTTTGGTTGATTCGGTGGTTTTGGCAGTGGAGTTAGAACCGCCGCCATCTTCATTTTGGGCGCATCCGGTGGCCAAACAGGCCGTAATCACTCCGGCGGCCGCCACCCAGGCAGCCATCTTGCGCTTGTCGCTCAGTTTCATGAGAGCCTTTCTTGATGGATCATTCGTTGCTGTATTGACGTTAGGCAGTGGGGCCTAACGTCTAGGGCCATCAAGGTGAACGCAAGGTGAACAGCGAGCCAACATTGTTTCAGGCGCCCGATGCCGCCCCCGTCGTTGCCTGCCAACCGGCCAGTGGTGCCTTAGTGGCGGTTAGGCGGTCGCCAAACAGTAGTCAGGCAACCGCTAGGCAGCAGCCAACGTCCTAAAACTGGGCCACAGGATGTAGGGAAGTAGCAGAATTTCAGGAGGATAGAAAAAGGGCGGTGGGGGGCGGGTGGGCGGGGCCCCCCGCCCAGCACAAACACTAACGTGA
>JAISMT010000193.1 GCA_031276585.1 Bifidobacteriaceae bacterium | reverse complement strand
CCCGAGCTACCTTGACCCCAATATTGGCCGGCATGGGCACGCCATCAAGACGTACCGTCTGGGACTCAAGGCTTTAGAACCCTCCCGCAAGACGTCTAAGGTCTAATGCTGGAGGTTCGGGCGCCGGCGCTCACGGGTGTGGGACAGGCGGTCCCGCTCTCGTTGCGGCACCCTACAGGGTGACCTTCCAAAACCAGACCGCCGCAGCCTTTTTGGTCCGGAGGAACCGATGCACCTGACGACACAAGCTTTGGCCGCCAACACCCACGGCGGTGAGGCCAGCCTGGAACTACCCGACATCTCTTCAGTAGTGGTGTCCGGCACACTAACCGGGCAAGTGGTGCTGCTAGTAGCTCTGGGGGTATGCCTACTAGGATTGACCTTCGGAGCCTGGACCTACCTTAAACTCAAAGCCCTGCCAGTACACCCCTCCATGCGGCGGGTCTCCGAACTCATTTTTGCCACCTGCAAGGCTTACCTGCTCAAACAGGGACGGTTCTTGTTAATCTTATGGACCTTTATCGCGGCTGTCATAGTGGTGTACTACCGCTTCGCGGTGGGTTTTGCCTGGGGACGGGTTGCCATCATCATCGCGTTTTCGCTGATCGGTATGGCCGGTTCCTTTTCCGTGGCTTGGTTTGGGATCCGTGTCAATACTTTTGCCAACTCCCGCACCGCGCAAGCGTCCCTAGCGGGTAAACCTTGGCCGGTTCACGCCATCCCCATGCGTTCTGGCATGTCGGTAGGTATGGTGTTAATCTCTTTGGAACTGCTCTTGATGCTGGTGATTCTGCTGTTCCTGCCCGGAGATATAGCAGGGTCTTGCTTCATCGGGTTTGCGGTGGGGGAATCCTTAGGCGCCTCCGCCTTACGTATTGCTGGCGGTATCTTCACTAAAATTGCGGACATCGGTTCTGACCTCATGAAGATCGTGTTCAAAATTGATGAGGATGACCCGCGCAACCCCGGCACCATTGCTGACTGCACCGGAGACAACGCTGGTGATTCGGTTGGCCCCTCCGCTGACGGATTCGAGACCTACGGCGTTACCGGCGTGGCCCTAGTGACCTTCATTTTGTTGGGCGTGCCAGAACCAGCCACGCAAGCCACCCTGTTGGTGTGGATCTTTACCGTCCGGGCCGTGATGTTAATCGCTTCAGTGGTGAGCTACTTTGTCAACGAGTTTGCGGCCCGGCGTCTGCTAGCCAATAAAGCCGATTTCGACTTTGAAACGCCACTGACCTGGCTAGTGTGGCTCACCTCGTTTATATCAATTGGCCTCACCTTCATAACCACTCATTGGATGCTGCAAAGCCTAGAAGGCGGCATGTGGTGGAAGCTTTCCATCATTATTTCCTTTGGTACGCTAGCCGGCGCGCTGATCCCCGAGTTAGTTAAGGTATTCACCTCTACCAAAGCCCGGCACACTCGCGAAGTAGTTACTTCCAGCCGTGAAGGCGGCCCCTCGCTCAACATTCTTTCTGGCCTGATTGCGGGCAATTTTTCTGCCTACTGGCTGGGGGTCGCCATCGTAGGTTTAATGGGTGGAGCGTACCTGATTTCCACCCAGGGGCTTTCTGAAGGTTTGTTGGGTTTAGCGGGAGGTTCTTCCATATTGGCCGATGCCGCTCCCGCCGTTTTCGCTTTTGGTTTGGTGGCGTTTGGCTTTCTAGGTATGGGTCCAGTCACTATTGCGGTTGACTCCTACGGCCCGGTTACAGACAACGCTCAATCGGTGTTCGAGTTGTCTCGCATTGAGCAAGTACCGAACGTAGAAGAAGATTTGGGATTCCGGCCACAGTGGCGTCAAGCCAAACTAATGTTGGAAGAAAACGATGGCGCCGGTAACACTTTCAAAGCCACCGCTAAACCAGTATTGATTGGTACCGCCGTGGTGGGCGCTACCACCATGATTTTTTCCATCATCATGTCGCTGACTGATTCCTTGTCCAACGGGATCGAGAACCTCTCCTTAGTGCATCCGCCGTTCCTGTTGGGGTTGATCTTAGGCGGAGCGGTGATTTATTGGTTTACTGGTGCTTCTTGCCAAGCTGTTACTACCGGTGCTTACCGAGCGGTGGAATACATCAAAAGCCATATTGACCTGGGATCCAACGAGGCCGCTTCCGAGAAAGACTCGCGGCGGGTGGTGGAAATCTGCACCCAATACGCACAACAAGGCATGTTGACTATTTTCTTGGCCATTTTCTTTGCCACATTGTCTTTTGCGTTCATCGAGCCCTACCTATTTATTGGCTACCTGATCTCGATTGCCCTGTTTGGGCTCTACCAGGCGATTTTCATGGCCAACGCCGGCGGGGCTTGGGATAACGCCAAGAAGATAGTGGAAGTGGACCTCCACCAAAAAGGCACTGCCTTGCATGACGCCACGGTGATTGGTGACACCGTGGGCGATCCGTTCAAAGACACTTCCTCGGTGGCCCTGAACCCGGTGATCAAATTCACCACATTGTTTGGGCTACTGGCGGTGGAACTTGCCACCATGCTCACCAGCCAAGGCTTAGGCACTTTAGTTCATGTGCTAGCCGGGGTGTTGTTCTTAGCCTCTGCCGTGTTTGTGTGGCGCAGCTTCTACGCCATGCGTATTAACAAAGGCCCGGACCCGCTGCTGCAGGAGACCGCCGGTACCGAACTGCACGTTTGATCAAAGTGTTTATGTCAACGTAGCCGGGGGTCTTTGGTGGGGTCAGCGTATCGGGTGGGGCAACCGGCGCTCTGGGCTTCGGGGCGTAGTTCGTAGTGCCAGGGTTCGTTGTCATAGATCTGGCATAGTCCGTATTGGGCGCCGTGACGGGTTAACCATTTTGCACTAGTGGTTTCCAGGTCTATGGCGTGACCGGACACATGCGCGGATTTGTTGGCGGGAGCTACCCAACGGCTAGCTTCGGTTTTTGACCCGTAAGTAACAATCGCTTGCGACAGCAATTGGTTTTGGTAAGCGGGAGAACGCCAACCGCTGTTGACATAAAAGACGATGCCGTAGTCACGGGCTTGCTGCGCCGCCTCACGTAGAGCTTGGAGTAACACTGGATCGAGGTTCGCAATGCCGGCATATTGGTCATCAAAAACCGTGGCACCATCGGGCAATTTACCGTCAGCTTCTGTTATCTCCCCAGGGCTGCCGTTAGCCTCCGTAACCGGGTTGCGGGTCGGTCTGCTGATAGCTGGCTCAGCCGAGCTAGTCCCCTCCGGGGCTACCACCACCAAGCTTGGAAGAAACCCGGTCTTCACGGGGACTGATTGGGGTATAGAGCTGGAAACGAAGATGCCGCTGACAGCAATGGCGACTACTACTATTCCAGCTACCGCTGACAGGGACAGAAGTGCTTTTCCGGCCTGGGCCACAGTTGTGCTGATTTGGTTCATACGTCCAGCTAAGAACAAGT
>JAISMT010000030.1 GCA_031276585.1 Bifidobacteriaceae bacterium | reverse complement strand
TCTGTATTTTCCGGGGTTTCCACCACCACCGTGACGCCTTCCCCAGCGGCGCAAGCCCCTTGATGCCAGTCCGCTGTACTTTTAGCGCTGGTCACAGCAGAGCTAAGCGTGGAAGCCCGGTTAGATTGAGGAGCGCTCGCACTGAACCCAACCAACATCAGAGCGACGGTTAACGCCGAGACGGTAGCTACCAGAGGTTTGATACGGGCCGTCAAAGCAGTGGGCATTGTCCGGTCCTTTCTGTTAGCTGGAGATACGTTCGAGTAGGGAAAACTTGACTCAAGTGTAAAAGTAGTGGCCCCTAAGGGGTCTAGTGGGGCTAGACCACTTGGTATCTGAAACTTTGACACTTGAGCCGACTTTTTCTTACCTCGCGAGCTTCCCCGCAAAAGATTTGAGCGCAGCGAAAAGATTTTGCGGGGTGTCTAACGGGAGAAGATTTTGCGGGGCGCGCTAGAGCATTAGTAATGTTTGTTTTCCACATTTCCTTGAGGGCAGTACTTTGCACGGCCCACGTCAACACGGAGCGTGAAACGTGATTAACGCTACGTTCCTATATGCGTTTCACTGGTGGCGAGAACCGTAAACGTGTTGATTCCTCCCAAGTTGACGCGGTACCAAGCTATCCAGCAGCCGCAAAGGAAGCCCTCGACTCTGATTTCATAGTTTTGTCACCCCTGGTGTGGCTAGTGAAGCTGAGGTAGATGGACTAAGGTCAAGTCCGTGTCTGGAACGGAAACTGGCCCGCCCCTAACACGCAGGGCTCGCCGGGAAGCGGCTCAAGAAGAGGCCCGCCGTACCGGGAAAATGGCTGCTGTCAATGAAGACGGGCTGGTTCCTTATGCCACCGGCGGAGTTTCAAGAGTGCCAGAGGCGCCAGTGACGCCCGGTCCGGTGGGGCAAGCTTTGGCCTCAACCCAGGCACAACAACCCCCTCCTGCTACCCAGCAGCCGGTGCTAACACGGGCAACGTTACGCCAAGGATTGGACACCACATATTCAACCGAAGGCATACCGCGTCAACTTCTCCCACCAGACGTATCGCAAAACCTCCCTCCCGCAATTGGGCCGTTCGCTGCGGTTTCATCCATCAAAACTCTGGGAGAGGAGGCTTCGAGTAAGCCAATAGCTGATTCAGTTTTTAAAGACTCAGACCCTAAAGGGTTTAGAAATACTGGCTACCTGCGGGCCGAAGGCCAACCCCCAGAACCTGAAACTAATCCTCAAGGTTGGCGCACTCACCCGTCTGAGCCAACCCAGCCGCACAACCCGGAAGTAACTGGGGAAGCGTCCTTAGGGGCAGGAGCGTCACCGTCCCCCACTTTGTCTAGAGCCGAACTGCGGACGCAATTCCCGCCCGCGGCACTCGCTTTACCACCCATTCAACCGACTCCCAAGTTAGCGCCGCAACGTAGCCGCCCAGCCCGCCCGGCAGCCGCTATCCACCGTATTAGCTCTGATGGTGGGTCTGGTTCTGCCGCTTCGCTTAGCGCCACTGCTGGCTTGGATCCGGTTGAGCAAGACCCAACGCAACCGAAAGGGTATGAACCAAGTTGGAATGTGGCGCCATCGCGCACTCCCGTAGCCATACCTACACCGGCACCACCTACGTTGGCGCCATCCGCACCGGTACTACCTACACCGGCGCTCAGGTCGGCGCCGCCTACGCCAGTGCCTACGCCGTCGCCATCCGTACCAGTGCTCAAGCCGTCATCGCCTACGCCGACACCACCTACACCGGCGCCTACCTCATCACCACCCCTACCCATTGTTGCGCCCACCCCTCCACCCGCGCCCACCCCTACCGCCGCACCCGTAGCTGCATCCAGCGCCGCTCCAACGGTTTGGGCGCCATCAGCCCAGACTCCGCTACCAACCGGAATTTCAGAAAAACAAGCCTCACCCCCGCCGGTTCCGCCCTCCGCTCCAGCAGAATCAATGTTCGCACCGCTACCGTTAGACCCCAATGTGGTTTCTGCGTTTTCACCCGCCGTGCCAGCAGTTCGTTACCGGCGGCGTGTTACCCCAACACCGGCCTCGCCAGCGGTAGAACCTCCAACTGCATCGACACTTTGGCCGGGAACGTTTAGTCCGGTAGCTCCTACCCCCTCGGTTCCGGCTCCTCAACCGTATGCACCGGAACCGCTGCCGATGCCGGAGCTACAGTTCACGTTGGAGCCCTCTTCCCCCCCGGTTCCGGCTCCTCAACCGTATGCACCGGAACCGCTGCCGATGCCGGAATTACAGTTCACGTTGGAGCCCCCATCCCCCCCCGTTCCGGCTCTAGAACCATTCGGTTCCGATCCCATGTCGCGCCCCAAACACGCCAGCCCCGGCAGCTCTCCCCTGGAAGACTCAACGTTTGGTGGCCCAACGGTAGCTTCACTAGATTTCCCTCCCCGTGCTACGAGCCCGGAGGTATTTACAGCAGCCCAAATGGCGGCATCGGCCTTCGAAACCTCAGTGGAACCCGCCCCAGACCAAGCACTAACCGAAACCGAAACTAAACACCACTACGGCAAACACCAGTGGCACCACAAAGCGTCCCGCGCGTTGGGTTTCCACCCACCTAAACGGCACCTAAGCCGCCGCGCCACGGTAGCGATAGTGCTAGCGGCCGTATTAGTGCTGGTTGGCATCCCAGTGGGGATAACTGCCTTGACCGGCGGATTTAACACGACCACCAAACCAACACCTTCCGCTAAAGCTTCAGTCATGCCGCGCCCCGGAGACACCGGCGCCACCACCTGGTCCCTGAACCGCAGCTTCCAAGCGGGCGATTTCACTTTGCGGATTGTGGACTACCAAGAAGGCCTCCCTGCCTTAGCCGAAACCGGTGAACAAGTATCCGAAAACGGCCAATGGATCTTGATGGAGATCAGTGTGACCAATAACGGCGCCCAAGAGGGTACTTTTGTGCCCGAACAACAAGTGCTGCTCACCGATTCGGGGGAAGAAGCGGTAAATGAACCAGCCTCGGCATTGGCACACGCCGAATTCAACCTAGGTACCACCCCCATCAAAAGCAAACAAACCCAAACCGGTTTCCTGGCTTTTGACATCCCCCTAGACTGCAAACCAACCGCGCTCCAATTTGTGGGCAAATTAGGCCAAAACACTGTTACGGTGCCACTGGGATGAGCGGTTCCACTCCTAGCACCGGAATCAGCACCGCTGCTACTCCACAAACAAACAACCCTGCTACCTCTGAGGTTCCTGTCAATACACCTACCGAGACACCAGACATTGATTTCCGGGCGGCTAACGCTGATGCTGACCCGCTTGCTGCTGTTACCGCCGAGCCGCCTACCGCCTCACCTACCGGCGGGGCCACTACCGGAACGGAC
>JAISMT010000138.1 GCA_031276585.1 Bifidobacteriaceae bacterium | reverse complement strand
GGAAGGCCGCGCCACTCAGGACGGCCTGGTGGCGGCCCAAGTGGTAGACACCGAAAACGGGCAGCTAGGGGTGATGCTGGAGCTGAACTCAGAGACAGACTTTGTAGCCAAATCCCCGGCCTTCTTGGCTTTGGCAGACCAAGTGTTGCAGGCTGCTGTGGGGGTGGCCAGTGAGAACACGGCTGAACTGTTGGGTGCTCCGGTGGACCCTTCGGATCCTAAAACAACCGTTCAAGACACCATTGATGCGCTTTCCGCCACCGTGGGGGAGCGGTTGCAGCTACGGCGTGTGGCCGTGGTGGGTGGCGAACACGTGGAAGCCTATCTGCACCGCACCAACAAGGATCTCCCACCCCAGGTGGGTGTCCTGGTGGCTACTGACGCCAAAGCCGCGGAGACAGCCCATGACTTAGCTATGCACATAACGGCTTATTCGCCGGTTTATTTGAACCGGGAAGCGGTGCCAGCTGAAACGGTGGAAGCGGAACGTCGCATTGCGCGGGAAACTGCTATAGCCGAGGGTAAGCCTGAAAAAGCGGTAGACAAGATTGTGGAGGGCCGGCTAAACGGTTTCTTCAAAGAAAATGTGCTGCTAGAACAGGCTTTTGCTCGGGACACTAAGACCACTGTGGGCAAAGTAGTAGCTGCTTCCGGTGGTGTAGTAACCGGTTTTGCTCGGTTCAAGGTAGGCGTTTGAGGCGTCAGCCCAACGGGAAACGCTAGACGAATGGGACCTGGAAGCTACCGCCGCCCGGAGGCCCGGCGGGTCATGTTGAAGTTGTCGGGAGAAGCCTTTGGCGGTGGGAGCCTAGGGGTTGACCCAGATGTGGTTACGTCTATAGCGGCCCAAATCGCGGACGCAGTGAACGCTGGGGTGCAGGTTGCAGTGGTGGTGGGCGGCGGTAACTTTTTCCGAGGGGCAGAGTTAGCGGAACGCGGTATGGACCGGGCTCGGGCTGATTACATGGGGATGCTGGGTACCGTTATGAATTGCCTGGCGTTGCAAGATTTCTGTGAACAAGCGGGAGGGCCCACCCGGGTACAGACCGCAATATCGATGGTGCAGGTGGCAGAAAGCTATATTCCGCTACGGGCTATCCGCCATTTGGAAAAGGGCCGAGTGGTGATCTTTGGCGCTGGTGCCGGCATGCCTTACTTCTCTACTGACACGGTGGCAGCTCAAAGAGCTTTGGAAACCCATTGCCAAGTGTTGTTGTTGGCAACGAATGGTGTCGATGGCGTCTACACGGCCGATCCGAGACTAGACCCCCAAGCTCAGAAGATTGAGCGCATCACTTATGAAGAAGCCCTAGCGCTGGGTCTGCGAGTGGTGGATGCAGCGGCTTTCTCTTTGTGCATGGACAACCAGCTACCTATGGTGGTCTTCGGGTTGGACACTAAAAATCAAGTACGCCGCGCCTTAGAAGGCGAACGGCTAGGTACCCTGGTAACGGCCGCTAAATAGGCTTTCACTATGCAAGGGAGGCAGACGTGATTTCCAACCTACTGAAGGATGCGAGTAGACGTATGGACCGGGCGGTAGAAAACGCTGCCGCCGAGTTTCAGGCTATCCGTACCGGCCGGGCTAACCCGGCTTTATTTGAACGGCTCGAAGTGGACTATTACGGTGCCCCCACCCCGTTGCAGCAGTTGGCTTCGGTGGTGGTGCGGGAAGCTCGCAGCGTTGCTATAACACCTTATGACCGTTCCGCCATGAGCAGCATCGAAAAAGCTATCCGGAATTCTGACTTGGGGGTGAACCCATCAGATGACGGCGGGGTCATTATGGTGAACCTGCCGGAGTTGACGGCTGACCGCCGTAAAGAATATGTCAAGCTGGCCAAAGGCCGGGCGGAGGAAGGCCGAGTAGCGGTGCGCCAAGCCCGTCACAAAGCCCGGGAAGCCCTTAGCCGCATCCAAAAAGAGGGTGAAGCTGGTGAAGACGAGGTTTCACAGGCCGAGAAGAAGCTCGATTCGATGACCAAAACCCGTATCACCAAGATTGACGAGCTCTTGAGCCACAAGGAAGCGGAACTGCTTGAGGTCTGATGCCTGAACCTGTTCCGGCGGCGAAGCGTAAGGGCCGCGACCTGAGGGTAGCGGTGCCTACTGCGTTAGGTTTGATAGCGCTTCTTGTTACCAGCCTCTGGTTTAGTCCCTGGCCCTTTGTGGCGATGGTGTCGTTCGCGCTGGTAATAGGCATGCGCGAACTGAGTCAAGCCCTAGAAGTGGCTCGTTTTAGGATTCCGTTTTTGCCGCTGGCGGTAGGATCAGTGGCCACCCAGGTGGCAGCCGCTTATTCTGGGCCTAGCGGTGCATTGGTGGGGGTATTTCTTACTTTGGCTGCCGCAACCTTATGGCGCGGATTAGAAGGGGACTATAAGCCTGGCCTGGCTGTGCCAGGGCAGCGGAGTTTAACTCAAGATGTGTATGCCACCGCGTTTGCTGTCCTTTATCTGCCTACATTGGTCAGTCTGGTGGTGTTATTGGCCTTCTTAGAGCAGGGCCGATTCTTAGTGTTGTTACTGGTGGCGGTCCCAGTGGCGTCTGATACCGGTGGGTTTTTTGCTGGCTTATATCTGGGGAAGCATCCACTAGCTCCCCACGTGAGCCCTAAGAAAACCTGGGAAGGACTAGGCGGTTCGGTGGTTTTGGCTAGTGCTACTGGTGTGGTTGGTATCGCTTTGATGGGTCACCCTTGGTACTTCGGGTTAGCCCTCGGAATCTTCGGGGCGTTGGCCGCTACCTTAGGGGACCTGGGTGAATCACTCCTCAAACGGTCCATCGGTATTAAAGACATGGGCCACTTCTTACCCGGGCATGGGGGTGTACTGGACCGCGTAGATTCCATCTTGATGACCGTACCGTTTGTGTACGTTCTGGTGGTGTTGTTCGGGGCAGGGACGTTTCAATGACCAAGACGCAACTTAAACCTCCCCGCCATCTGGCGGATTTAGATGCTGACGGCCGCGACGCCTGGGCGGAAGAACTGGGTTTGCCGCGGATGCGGGTGCGGCAAGTGGCTCGGCACTACTTCTCCCACTTCAGCCGGGCGGCATCGGACATGACGGACCTGCCGGCAGCGGGCCGCGAGGAACTTGTAGAAACGTTACTTCCACCACTGCTGCAACCGTTGCGGCAATTCAACGCCGATGCTGGTAAAACCATCAAAACTCTTTACCGCCTTTTTGACGGCCAACTGCTAGAAGTGGTTCTGATGGCCTACCCCGGCCGGGTCACCTTGTGTGTTTCCAGTCAAGCTGGTTGCGGTATGGCTTGTCCCTTTTGCGCTACCGGGCAATTGGGGTTGAAACGTAACCTCAGTGCCGCTGAAATCCTAGAACAAGTCCGGGAAGCGGCTGCTTTAGTGCAGCGGGGAGAACTTGGTCCCGGGGATAGCGCCGCTCGGCTCTCTAACGTGGTGTTTATGGGTATGGGGGAACCGCTGGCCAACTACCGGGCTTTGCTGGCGGCACTTAAAGGGATCAGCCGAGGTTTTGGTA
>JAISMT010000127.1 GCA_031276585.1 Bifidobacteriaceae bacterium | reverse complement strand
GAAGCTGAAGGGCAGGTGCAGGGTTACTCTGGGATATTTTTGAAAGTGCCCCGAGGTGGGAAACATTTGAGTCAAAAACCAAAATTTAGACCCTGGAGTGGGTTGGGGGTTGGTTGGGGTGAAGTGATGAACTTGGCTTTAGCGGAACGGTTTCGGGGGCAGGGTTGGGGGCGGGCCCTACTAGAGGCGTTGCTGGCAGAAGCCCGCAACGTTGGTGTGGCTCGGGTAGATCTGATGGTGGCCGTAGATGCAACGGCTGCTGCCGGACTATACCGTTCGGTGGGGTTCAAGCCGGTGGGTTTAGTTAGGGGCTACTACCAGCCTTCCGGCCGCGACGCCCAACAGATGCGCCTCACCCTGTGAACGCCGGGCGGCATCGGAAACGCCGGGTGGCATCGGGAACCTCCGCAACATTGTTAGCCCCAACGGAACTGAGGCTATAGAACTGAAGCTGGTGGTTCCGGAGATCAGGGCCCCAGCAGGGCCGCTGGGATCACATGGATGCCATCGCGGCGGGTGTAAGCCTCGCGTCCGGTGGTTAGCACCACTAGGGTTAAATCATCTGCTGGCCACTGGGAAGCCAACCAACGTAAATGCCCCACATCACGGTCTTCCACACTGGCGGATAGCTTCACTTCAATACCCAACACTCTGAAGTCACGTTCTAGTACGAAGTCCACCTCGTGTTCACCCCGCTGGGTACGTAAATGGGACATAGAAGCTCGGGCGGCTGCCGCATAAGTTTGTAGGCTCAAAGCCACTAAAGATTCAAATAGCCGCCCTAATAAGGTCCCCGCTTGAGGTCCGAGCGGAGCCACTTTTGTTTCACCACGTAAAAGGGCTGAAGTTGACAGATGTAACAGGCGCGCGGCTAACGCCGGATCAGCTAGGAAGTGTTTAGGAGCTTTGCCTAGGTTACGTAAACCAGTAAACGCAGGTGACCAGGCCGGAACTAGATCACTCATCCAAAGTGAGGCTAGAACGTCGCGGTAAGCCAATACGGTAGATGAGGCAGGTTGATCACTTTGACCAGGTGAAGCCGCTCTCAGAATGGTGGAGTAGGTCGCCGTGCTAGCGGTAGCGGCGGCATAAGCTCTCAACCAGGAAGTTAACACATGGGGTTTGCGCACTGTAAGCCCTTGCTCAGGAAATTCGCGTTCTACTATCGCGGCTAGATAGCCGTCAAGGGCCGCCTCCCGAACCCGTTCCGGTAGTGGACGAATGCCGGGAAAGCCGGAACCCACAATCTCTTGGACGTAGTCAGCTAAACGAACTTCGCAGGTCCCTCTGACCTGGTCCACCTGACCTTTAAGGAGCTGCTCTAAGCTAACTTGGGGTTGGGCTAAACCCCGTTCTGCCAGGGACAGCGGGCGCATCATCAGCCGCACTATGCGGCCAGCACCACTATGTAGGCTGGTGCCTTGGGGGATAGCTGAACCAGTAAGAAGGAACCGACCCGGTGCGGGGTCTTGGTCTACCCAAGTTTTCACTTGGTCCCAGATCCAAGGTAACCGTTGCCACTCGTCTATAAGCACTGGGGGGGTGCCGTCCTGGACTGCCTCCGGATCCGATGCTAGTACCTCCACCACGCCGTGTTCCATCAACGAATAGGTTGTGGCAGCCAGGCGGGAAGCAGTTCGGGTCTTGCCCACACCCTTAGCGCCGTCAATCACTATGGCAGGTAGCCCGCTCGACAGTTCTTTCAATTCTCCATCTGCGATGCGAGGAACGTAATCACTGGTTGTTGGTATTTTTTGGGGTTCCTGTGTGTAGGTCACCGCTCCAGACTACAGGGCTACGCTTCAAATTTGTAGGGATCTACGCTTCGGATTTGTTGGGTTCTACGCTTCGGATTTGCGAAACCTATTCGCGGTGGCCAGTCGCACGGCAGGCCGGGGGGCTGACTTTGGTGAGTGGGGCCGGTAGGGTGTGCGGGTGTCCGCCGATCTGAACCCGCCACTAGAGGTACCCCACAAAATCTCTTCCCTACGGTCAGATCTTTTGCGGGGACCCCGAGTAAAAAAAACTCAGTTCGAGCATCAAAGTTTCAGGTCCCCAGTGGTGTTAGGTATAGAAACCTCTTGCGATGAGACCGGAGTCGCTTTGGCCAGAGGCTTTGATCTATTGGCCGATACGGTGGCCTCTTCCGTGGAACAACATGCCCGGTTTGGCGGGATCATTCCGGAGGTGGCCTCCCGGGCACATCTCGAAGCGCTGGAACCTACCGTTAGCACCACGCTGAACACGGCCGGGATTCGACTGGAACAGATTGATGCGGTGGCGGTCACCGCTGGGCCGGGTTTAGTGGGTTCGCTAGCGGTGGGCTTGGCGGCAGCAAAAGCGTTTGCCTTGGCGTTGAACAAACCGCTTTATGGTGTGAACCACGTGGTGGGGCACGCCTTGGTAGATCAGTTGGTGCATGGTCCGTTCCCGGGTCCGGTTTTAGCCCTGGTGGTTTCCGGTGGGCATTCCTCGTTGTTGGTCGTAGACGGCGCTCATATTGAGGAGTTGGGCCACACATTGGACGATGCCGCCGGGGAAGCCTTCGATAAAGTAGGGCGTTTATTGGGCTTACCGTATCCGGGCGGTCCCCACATTGACCGTCTGGCACGCCAAGGTAACCCCAAGGCCATTGCTTTCCCCCGGGCTTTAACCCGACGTCAAGACCTGGAACGCCATCCCTATGATTTTTCTTTCTCGGGACTCAAAACTGCGGCGGCGCGTTTCTTGGAGGCGGCCGCTGATCAGGGCCAGGAAGTACAGCGAGAGGATTTCGCCGCCAGTTTTAGTGCTGCGGTAGCCGATGTGCTGACGGCTAAAACCATCGCGGCCGCGCGAGCCCTGGATTTGCGGCACGTGGTGATTGGCGGTGGTTTTTCTGCTAATTCACAGTTGCGAGAATTGGCGGAAGAACGTTTCGCGGCGGCGGGGTTGGAGTTGCGGATACCGCCGATTCGTTACTGCACTGATAACGGAGCCATGATTGCGGCGGCTGGTGTGCACGGCATCGTCCACGGGGTGGGGCCTTCCGTTCTCGAAGTGGGCGCGGACTCCTCCCTACCTCTAACCCAGCTGGTAGCTCAAGCGGTTTAAACTCCCCGTAACCGCGTGCTCCTATTACTGCGGCGACGTTGGCAGGTGGAATGCTTATTCAGCTACCGCTGTCAATAGTATCCCACTGTAGTATATTTTTAGCATGATTGAGGCGGTAACGATTCTAGAGCGTTTACGAGAAGTAGCGCTGGATCAGCATGGCCTAGTTACTTCCGGACAGGCCGCTGAGGAAGGCATCCCCCGCCAAGAGTTGGTGAAGTTGGCTGCAAGAGGTCGTTTGGAGCGCCTCAAACGTGGGGTTTACCTGGTACCCCAGACTCCCGGTGGTCGCTACCAGAACTGGGCATTGGCGGTCTTATGGACCGGAGCGCCTGAGGCCTGTTTAAGCCACGAGACGGCGCTGGCGGCTTGGGAGATCAGCGACATCAACCCCAACCAGATTCACCTAACGGTTGGCAAACAGCGGCGGTTACGCCGGTCTGGCGGTGAGCAGTACATCATCCACTATCAGAATTTGGCTCCCGAACAGCGCACTTGGTTTGAGCAAATACCAATCACAAATGTGGCCACGACCATTGAGCAGTGCATCGAGTGGGGGACTCCCACCTACTTGATCAAGCAGGCATTGGAACGGTCGGGTAAAACTTCTGAACTGGCGGCTGGGGATGCAGTCAAGCTAACCAAGAAACTGGAGGAGCGAGACCATGCCCGATGAAGCGCACTACAACCTGTCCCGGGCGCTAAAGAGCCTCAAACCTAAGGACAAAGTTCCTCGGTCGTCACGCATCCTTGATGTTTGGATTGTGCAAGCGGAGAGGAACTTGAACAGTGACGGCGGCAGACTCGGTTGGCTTATCGCTTCCACGGTAGTCACCGCTGTACTGCAGCAAACACTAGACGGCTCGAATGAACCGACGTTCCTGCTTAAGGGCGGCTCATTACTCCAGCACAAGTTCCGCGCCCCAACTCGTACCACAACTGATGTAGACGGCCTAGTGCGAGGCGATATTGAAACCTTTCTGGCTGGATTGGATGTATTACTTGGTAAACCGTGGGGACCATTCGAGTTCCAGCGCGGCCCCATTGAAGTTATTGAAGTGCCGTTCAAAGTGATCAAGCCACGCCGTTTCCAGTTGTTCATCCGGTTGAATGGTCAAACCTGGCGCAAAGTTCAAGTGGAATTGTCGCCTGATGAGGGAGCAGCAGGTAGCATCAGCG
>JAISMT010000096.1 GCA_031276585.1 Bifidobacteriaceae bacterium | reverse complement strand
GTGGGCTCTAGGGTCATGCCGCATGATGTCCAAAGACGCCCCCCGGCGCCCCCAGGGCACAAAAGTGAGCAGTGCCCGGGCTGCACCGGAGGCATCGTGAGCGGTGACTATCAGGGTCCGCCCATCTGATGGGTCCCCTAGACGTCCTGAAGTCATAGAGAAGCCCCGCTCGTCACCACCCCGGCGCCAGTATTCAGCGTCCCGGACTAGAACCGCCATCTGGTTGGCTTCGATCTCTTCTTGCCGCCGAATCTGCACGGTGTAGCCCGCTTTGCGTGCACGCCGGGCCGCCTCCGCCACTTCTTTGAGGCGCGGGTCCCGCAAAGAAAAAGAATCGGTCTGGATAACAGCTTCATCGCCCAAAGCCAGGCTGCGTAGCCCCGCTGCTTCGTAAGCACGAGCGCCCCGTGGAGTCACCGATAGCGCCGCTGGTGTCCAGCCCCGGCGCCGTGCTAGGTCCACCCAACGCCCGATGGCGTCTGCCCAAGCCGCCCGGTCACCTACCGGATCACCACTAGCCAGCAAGGTGGCTCCCACCAGCCTCCCCACCACTGCGGCGCGGCCGTCAGCGGAAAACACCACCGATTTGTCGCGCCGCAAATTGAAGTAACCCAGGGAATCTTGACTGCCATGCAAAACCAGCAGGCGCCGCAAAGCCAGCTCTTGTTCCGCCGTGATAGTAGCTAGGTGCTTGTCAGAGCGGGTGAACACCACCAAAGCCACCAGCAAACCCAGAGTGGCCAGCAGACTGGTGCTGCGTACCACCCACCAGATGGGTCCAATGGACACCACCCAATCGGAGTGCCACAGCCGGTGGCCTGCTATACGTACCCCCGCCACGATTTCTTCTGGGCCTTGACCTAGAGCTACGTTCAGGGCCCACCAAGCTTTCCGCAGGGTAGGCACACTATGCGAACCCAGGGTAAGTGCCCACGTAAAGGCCCAAGCCCAAGCCACGGTGATACCGGCGGCCAGGGTGAGTACGGCTCGGATAGCAGCTTGGCGAGAAATGGGTCCCGAAAAAGCCCGGCGGTGGGACCAAAGCCACCAAGTCAATCCCAGCGCTACTGCGGCAGCTAAACCAGCCCGCAGGGGGGCTCCCCATGGTTCCGGCATAACCCTGAGAGCTGGGTTCAGCCAACCCCGCCAGTTCTGCCCCAGTGCCGCTAAAACTGCCAGAGTGGCTGCATAGACCACGGCTGGAGCCTGCGTAACCACCACCACCGCCCACAACGCGACCCGTTTGCGGTGCCGGATAGCGTAGGACACCACCATCAACCAGGCACAGTTAAACAGCGAAGGGTTGGCAGGCAGGTTTATCAAATCAAACAGGGTCCAACACCAACGGTAAAGGTGAGGAGCATTGTGACGCAGCGGAAATGCCAACACCGCCCAAACAGCGGCCGCAGTCAATATGCGCCCCACCCAGACCGGAGTCCGGTCTCTCCGCCAGCTTTCCAGGCTCGTCACAGTCAAGTCAGGTGCCCCCCTTCACTCAAAACCCTAGCTGCACAGGCCGTCCTCAGCAGTAGTCCCGGAGAGTATCGTCCAAATACTCTCCGGGACTACTGCTTTGCAACTATTCGGTTCAGCCTTTAACTGATCCAGCAGTCAAACCGGAAACTATGTACCGCTGCAGGAACAAGAACAGCAGCAGCACCGGTAGGGCTGAGAGGGTGGCACCAGCTGCGAACTGGCCCCACAATGGGTTTAACGTGCCCCCCACCAGGTCATAAAGCGACACCGCTACCGTTTTGTGTGCTGGCTCCACCAGAATCAACCGAGCTATCACGTACTCCGAAAATGAGGTGATAAAACTCAGTAGACCCACTACAGCTAGTACTGGTGCCACCAGACGCAGAATAATGGTCCAGAAGATCTGAGCGTGGGTGGCTCCATCAATCTTCGCGGCCTCATCCAAGGAAATAGGCACTGTATTGAAGAAGCCGTACATCAAGAAGGTGTTAACCCCCAAGGCGCCACCTAAATAGATGCAGATCACCGCCACCACTGAATTCATTCCCAAGATGGGGAACACGCCACCTAAGGTCTGGATCAGCAGGAAAATAGCCACAAAGGACAATAATTGCGGGAACATCTGGATGATCAACAACGAGGTTAACGTGACCCGCCGGCCGGAGAACCTAAAGCGCGAGAATGCATAAGCGGCGGCCCCTCCCATCAGCACTGTGCCGATGGCCGTGATTATCCCAATAACTAGAGTGTTGCCTAATTGCTTTACAAACATTCCATCTGCGAACAGATTCGAGAAGTTGGTAGTGGAAACGGTCTTAAAAGGAGTCGCCGCCAAGGTTGAACTCTTGGACGGATCCGAGAAAGCCAATGACACGATGAATACCAGCGGAAACACCGCATAAATCGAGACCACCACCGCCACAACATGCCGCCAACCTACCTCACGCCACCAATGAGCCCTATGGGCTTTGGCGCGGTCGGCATCGGTACGGGGGATAGAAGCGTCAATTCCGGCGCTCATCTCACATCACCTCCTCTAGCTTGCGGGTTTGTCGGAAGGACCAAGCCGAGATGACGCCCACAATGATGAAGATCACCAGTGACAACGCCGTAGCGAGGCCGTAATCAGGCTGGCCTGAGGTATCCGCCAGTTTGTAAACCATTGAAATCAGAATGTCAGTGCCGCCGGCAGCTGTGGGATCCACCACGTTGGGGTCAAAGGATGGACCACCCCCGGTGAGCATGTAGATCAAGTTGAAGTTATTGAAATTGAAAGCGAATGACGAGATCAACAAAGGCGCCACCGAGACAAACAACAACGGCAACGTAATGGAGCGGAAGGCCCGGAAGGGACTGGCGCCGTCCATGCGAGCGGATTCCATCACTTCACCCGGTAACGACTGGAGAGCACCCAAACAGATCAAGAACATATAGGGGTAGCCCAACCACAGGTTCACCGCTAACACCGAGAACTTGGCCAACCAGGGGCTACCTTCTAACCAGTTGATCTGTTGCATTGAATCCGGCAGCCAACCCAGAACTAGGTTGTTGATGGTGCCATTGGACTTATTCAGCATATTGCGCCACAACAAAGCAGACATGAAGCCGGGGAATGCGTAAGGCAAGATCAGTATTACGCGGTAAATTTTCAACCCGCGTAACCGTTCCGAGTTGAACACCAATGCCAGTAACAAGCCAGCAAAGAACGTGGTTAGAACCGAAAGCAACGCGAACGCCACAGTCCACACCAGCACTTTGGCAAACTGACTCACAATTTTGGGGTCCGTAAACAGTTTGGCGTAGTTACTGAAGCCCACATTCACTTGCCAGCCGGCTCCCTGGTTACCTTCTGCTTTAGGGCAAGCAGCCAGGTCATCTGGTGTGTCGCAGATGCTGATATCGCGGAAAAAACCCGCTTTGTTGTCGGCTTGGAGCACTACGGGGTTACCTTCAGCGTCCTGACCTTCCAAGGTGTCCTTGTTCGCGTCATACACCAGTCCGCTCTTCATA
>JAISMT010000056.1 GCA_031276585.1 Bifidobacteriaceae bacterium | reverse complement strand
GACGTAATTCGGCTCGTTCGGCGGCATCGTCCTGCCCCAATAACTCCGCTGCCTCATCCAGTAACGGAACATCGGATACGGTCCAGGGGGCATCAGCGGGTCGGGCTAGTTGGGCCCGTTCCTCCGGAGTCCAATCAGGTGTGCAATAGGCCAAGATATGGGGCTGGGTGTAAATGCCCTGCAGCAGTTTGGTTGGGGTCATAGGCATCCAACAAAGGTTCACGGCTACCCGCACTTCGCGGGCAGAGCGCAGATCAGCTGCCACTTCTTCTAGATCGGCAGCACCTAGGTGACTGCCTAGCTGTTGAGCGAATTGTTGTACCAACCGGTTCAATACTTCGCGTACAAAAACGGCGCGAGCCAGGTTGTATGGTTTGCCGGAAGCGCGGGCGGCTTGCCGAGCTGCTTTAACATCGGCGCGGGTCAACACTAGATCCCGGCCCAACACGTGGAGGTTTACGTTCTTCCGGGGTACACGCTGACGTTCCCGCACGGCGCGGCGTACCACCTGGGCCATGACGGTTTGTCCTTTCAATGCGGCTACGGCTGGCCGTTCCACTGCTGTAGCGCTGAATCCGGGTAGCAGATCAGCCATCGTGGTGGTGACCACTCCGGTTTCGCCCAGGGAAGGCAATACGCGGTCAATGTAACGCAGGAACACTTGGCTGGGGCCTACCACTAGTACCCCTGAAGAGGCCAGCCGGTCCCGGTGGGTGTACAGCAGGTAGGCAGCTCGGTGGAGGGCTACCGCTGTCTTGCCGGTACCAGGGCCTCCTTGAACTACTAGCGCACCCGAAAGGTCGGAGCGGATAATTTGGTCTTGTTCCGATTGAATGGTGGCCACAATGTCCCCCATGTGCCCGGTACGGCCTTGGGCTAGGGCCGCCATAAGGGCCCCTTCGCCAGTCAGTTCCAGGTCTTGGCCGGGGTCAGCTCCTGCGGCTGCTGCAACATCTAGAAGCTCGTCTTCTACGGAGGTGACCTGCCGCCCGGTGGTGGTGATGTGTCGGCGTCGTGCCACCCCCAAACGGCGCGCTGGTGTGGCTTGATAGAACGCTTCTGCTGCTGGTGCCCGCCAATCGGTTAATAGGGGTTCCAAATGTTCACCTTGCAAACCGATGCGCCCAATGTGCCTTACTTCACCGGAATCGGGGGTGATAGCCCCAAAAACGAGGCGGTCCTCGACTGACTCAAGTTGGGCTAAACGGTTGGAGTGCAATGCCGCAAAAGCATCGCGCTCGGAGCGGTTTTGCGGTGAACCACCCGCTCTTGAGGCTTTGACCTGCGCTAATCGTTCACGGGACTCGGAGCGCAATTGGTCCAAACGGTGGTAAAAACGGTCTAAGAACGTTTGTTCAACGGCAATAGGCGATGTCTGTTGGTTCAAAAGTCACGGTTTCTCTTAGAGCTAAAATGGGACCAACAATTCTACTCGGGTTTTCGGGCCTTGGCCAGGCGGGAATACACTGCCGGTCTGGGTGCGTTGCTACGGGCAGCGCAATCATCCACCGACATAGGGGAGAACTATGGGCCAGTTTTACACTGTAAATTCAGCCGTTGCCGCTCGGCTAGACGCTGCCGAGGTAGCCCCAGTGATGCTATATGCCTTTGAAGGTTTTGTGGATTCTGGTATCGCGGCGGGGCTCGCCATCGGTGATCTGGTTGGCCGTGACGGAACTGAGCGTTTGGTTACGTTCAACACGGACGAGTTATTAGATTTCAGGTCACGGCGGCCGCCTATGACCTTTGCGGAAGGTGGTTGGGGGGATTACAGTCAGCCGGTGTTAGCGGTGGATTTAGTGCACGATGCCGCCGGGTCACCATTCTTGCTGATGTACGGCCCTGAACCGGACCTACGGTGGAGTGCTTTCACCGATGCGGTGATTGAAGTGGTGGAGACATTTGATGTCCGCTTGGCAGTGGGAATGCACGGTATGCCTTCCGCTGCACCTCACACCCGGGAATGGAAAGTGACTGGCCCCGGTAACGCCGCCGAGTTAGTGACCCAGGTGGCGGGTACTCCGACCGCCAAACTGCAATTACCGGGCTCCGTGATGGCTTTAACCGAGTTTAAGCTGCGGGAAGTGGGGCGGGAAGCTCAAACTTTTGTGGTGCATGTGCCTCACTATCTAGCTCAAATGCCTTCTCCCATTGGGACGGCGCGTTTGATGTCAGAGGTTGGTGCCGCTACCGGTCTGAACTTTGATTTGTCTGCTATTGAGGAGGCTGCTGCCGCCCAACGCGAGCAAATCGATACTCAAGTTTCGGATCAACCGGAACTGGCAGCGGCCATTGCCAAAATGGAGGAGAAGCATGATTTAGCGGTCGCTTCGGGTGCTTCCGGGGGTGAATTATCGGCTCAAGCTTTACCCACTGGAGATGAGCTAGCGGCTGAATTTGAACGTTTTTTAGCTTCTCAAAACGGCCCAGAGGGTGGTTCTCCCTTTACCGATTGAGTGGTTTCATGCCAGACTGCTGGTGCAGCAGTTTCGCGAGACCTAGGTAGACCAGATATTCGGTGTCTTCCTAGGTCCCCAAGTAGGTGTGCTCGGGTGGGTGCGGTTGAGGCGTTGAGAAATGCTTTTACCGCTCCTGGCGGGCATCTTTCCGGGGACCGGCAAGGACTCATGGATCGGCAGTACTAAGTGGTCCGGCAACCGGCTGGGCCCAGTCCTCGGAAGGAAAGTAAGTCATATGGCAACAGGAGTAGTGAAGTTTTTCACTCCTGAAAAGGGTTATGGGTTCATTGCGCCGGATGGCGGCGGACGTGACCTTTTTGTACATTTCTCAGCTATTGAATCGGACGGCTTTAAGACTTTAGAGAAGGATCAACGCGTCGAGTTTGACGTAGTGGATTCCCCTAAAGGTCCCCAAGCCGGAAATGTTAAAGCTCTTTAATAGCGTTCACTGACGATGTCTCCTTAGGGCATCACTTTGTGTCGCCCTAAGGAGACACGTCTATTCCAGCCCAACGGAGTGCTTCCGGGCCGGCTACCAGCCGGGCTGGAAACGTCACTCGCAGCAGAGACCGGCTGAGCTGGTCTTCAACTTCGGGGCTAAAAGGTTCTTTGCGGGCCAGTAACACCACATTGCCTAACCGGCGTCCCCTCAGTTGGGACGGTTCGGTGATCAACCCCACATAGGGGAATTGCTCCCCCAAAATGCGGATCTCAGCTCGGGACCGGGGCAACCCAGCTAAATCACCGCAGTTCGCTAAATACAATCCGTCTGGTCGCAGCGCT
>JAISMT010000212.1 GCA_031276585.1 Bifidobacteriaceae bacterium | reverse complement strand
CTCTTCGGTGGCGGATTTCACCCCAGTAGGAAGCAACATCCGGTTCGGTTTGAGCGCGGTCCGCAACGTAGGGGAGGGGGTTGTAGACGGCATAGTCCAAGCCCGGGAAGAAAAAGGCGCTTTCACTTCTTTCTCCGATTTCCTAGACAAAGTCCCAGTGCGAGTTTGTAACAAACGGGTGATCGAATCGTTGATCAAAGCTGGGGCGTTCGATGCATTCCCGGGGACTCGGCGAGCTTTGGTAGCTATCCACGAAGAGGCCGTGGACGCTGTGATGGGTGTTAAACGCAACGAAGCCGCAGGGCAGTTTGATCTTTTTGGTGGCTTGGAGGAGGCAGCCGGCAGCCTAGCGGTGGAAATACCAGACTTACCAGAATGGAATAAGTCAGCCCGCTTGGCTTTTGAAAGGGACATGTTGGGGCTGTATGTCTCAGACCATCCGCTCTCTGGGTTAGAAACGGGCTTAGCCTCGGCTTCCACCCATGGGACTGCTAGTTTGGCGGACGCTGAAGCCACACCGGACGGCACCCGGGTCAAAATGGCTGGGTTACTTACCAACCTGCAACGTAAAACCACTAAGAAAGGTGCCTTATGGGCCTCCGCTTCACTAGAAGATTTGGATGGTTCCGTGGAGGTCATGTTTTTCCAAAAAACCTATTTGGCTTATGCCGAACAGCTAGCGGAAGACCTAGTAGTAGCGGTGAGCGGACGGTTAGCGCGCCGGGAGGAACAGCTCGCGGTGTATGTCCAGGAAATGAGATTGCTGGACCTGGTACCAGCTAGCGGTACAGCGCCTTCTCCATTAGAGATAGTGCTCCCGGCTAACCGCGCTACCGAGGCCATCATGGGGAAACTGGAACGAGTTCTACGTTCGCATCCGGGGGCTTCACCAGTGCATTTGCGTCTCACCACCCCTACTCGGACCACGGTAGTGAGTTTGAACCACGGGATTCGCGTGGATAAAACTGACCCGCTCTACGCGGATCTCAAAGCCACTCTGGGGGCCAATTGCGTGGTCTGAAACTTCCCGAGGCTGGCCTCGGAAAAACCGGACCAGACCGGGCTGTAACGGCGGTAGGAGTCCAGGCTGCGGTGGGAGCGGTCTTGGGTTTGGTGTGGTGGTGGGTGGCGCCGCGACCGTTAGCTCAGTGGACGGGCCAGTTTTGGTACGCGCCCACCGATTTGGGTTTTAACGCGGCTCAAGATGTTTGGTTCGCAGTATTAACTGCTGTTCCCGGTCTGACGGTAGGTGTATTGCTAGTGCTTTGGTCGGCACGTCCCCAACCTTTGCGGCGTTTTGCCTGGTGGTGGGGTGGTGGGGTGGTGGGAGCGGGCCTATGTGCTTTGACCGGCAGTCTTTTAGGGGGGGCTTTTGCGTCACCACCAGCGGGGTCCGATGCCGCCGCCTCACTCACTTTGACTTCACCGGGTTTAGTGGCGGCGTGGGCGTTCTTGGCAGCCTTAGTGGTCATGTTGAGCCTGGCGGCCCGAGGTTTGTTTGGCAAAACTTGGTGAATATCAGCGGGACCAGTCTCTTCAACATCTGGGGGCAGAAAGTTTCGAGGGTAGAAAGAAAATTATGTGAGGCGAATAGACTCGGGGACATGTTGCGGACCATTGATTTACGGGGCCAAGCGGGGTTGAGCCCCGGAGAAATCCAAGCTCTGCTGCCGCGCGCCGAGTTGGATGTGGCGGCCACTGTGGCAAAAGTCGAGCCCCTGCTCGCGGATATCAAACAGCGCGGTGCTGCGGCCATAGCTGAACAATCACAGCGGTTCGATTCCGTAATTCCGCCCCAGTTGCGAGTCCCAACTTCCCAGTTGAACCAGGCGTTATCGGGTTTGGACGGTGCAGTGCGGCGCGCCCTGGAAGTGGCCATAGAACGTATCCGTCAAGTGCACGAGGCCCAAGTTCCACCTGGTGGAACGGTGGAAGTGGCTCCCGGTGCTCAGGTAACCCAACGTTGGATTCCAGTACGCCGGGTGGGGCTATACGTGCCAGGAGGTTTAGCGGTCTATCCCAGCTCAGTCATCATGAACGTGGTGCCAGCCCAAGCCGCCGGGGTAGCTGAACTAGCGGTTGCTAGTCCCCCTCAAAAGGCCTTCGGTGGTTGGCCCCATCCCGCCATTTTGGCGGCCTGTGCCTTGCTGGGTGTAGAAGAGGTCTACGCAGCGGGCGGGGTGAGCGGCATCGGCCTATTTGCTTACGGACTGCCTGGCACGGTAGCTGCCGTAGACGTCATAACTGGCCCCGGTAACATCTACGTGGCCACAGCTAAACGGCTGGTGCTGGGCCAGGTAGGGATAGACGCCGAGGCCGGTCCCACCGAAATTGCAGTAGTGGCAGACCAAAGCGCCAACCCGGAGTTTGTCGCCGCCGATTTGGTGAGTCAAGCGGAACATGACCCGCTAGCCGGATCAGTGTTGATTACAGATTCAGTTCAGTTAGCGCAACAAGTCAACACGGCGGTAACGCGGCGGGCAGCAGCCGCTAAACACTCGCAAAGGGTGATTCAAGCGCTAGAGGGGCGCCAAAGCGGAATTGTATTAGTGGACCATTTGGAACAAGCCGTACAAGTGGCTAACGCCTATGCGGCTGAACACCTGGAACTGCAGGTAGCGGACCCCGTAGCGGTAGCGGAACGGGTGTATGCGGCGGGCGCCATCTTTGTAGGCCCCTATTCTCCAGTGCCCTTAGGGGACTATGTGGGCGGGTCCAACCACGTGTTACCCACTGGAGGTACCGCTCGGTTTGCTTCCGGTCTGGGAGTGGCTAGTTTCCTCAAATCAGTACAGCAAATCCAATACACCGCTCTCGCGTTAGAAGAGGTAAGCCCCTTGATAGAGGCCCTGGCTAAGGCTGAAGACCTGCCGGCCCACGGGGAAGCGGTGGCGGTTCGAAGGGGTGAACAATGAGCCACCTACCAGTACGTAAAGACATTGCTGCCGCTCAACCCTACGGTGCCCCCCATCCGGAAGTGCCGGTACGCCTAAACGTGAACGAGAACCCATACCCGCCACCATCGGTAGTGGTAGAAACCATCACCCGGCGGGTAGCGG
>JAISMT010000123.1 GCA_031276585.1 Bifidobacteriaceae bacterium | reverse complement strand
CTGACCACCCGAAACCACGCCAACCGTCAAGTCTCCTGGGCTATCCGTTTGTAACTGCTTAATTTGGGCTGGTTTCCCTTCCGCCGCCCAGGGATCCACTACTCCTTTCAACACGGCTTCGGTATGGGATAGGCCGCGTTCTACTTTGACTGGCCCTCCCGGCACTTTGGGTTTTACTAACGGTTGTTTAGTTTCAATCACCGTGAGTGAGACTTTCCAGCCAGTTTGAGGAGTTTGGTTGCGGTAAGACAAGGTGAGAGGAATAGCGGCTTGTTGCCCCACCGCCAACTCCTGAACCTCAACGGTGAGTTTGGTGCCTATACGGCGGGCTTTTACGGCCGAAGAAGTAAGCGCTCCCAAGTCCACTTGCAACTGAGCCGAATCCGACAATTTGACCCCGTCCACCGTGACGAAACTGGCTAAATCAATAGTTCTTTGCCCTCCCATACGTTCTACCTGCAACTCCGGGTCAGTAAAACTAATCCAAGCTTCACCCCGGGGTGTCACCTGCACGTCCAACCACAACTTGGACTTTTTCAGGCCGCGCTGGGAAACCTCCTGTGCGTCCGCCACCCAGAACTCAATCCGGTCCATCCCAACATAGTTGGGTTCAGCGGTGTAGCTAATAGCTTCACCATCGCGAGCCGATTTGATAGTGCCGTGGGCGGCCTCTAAATGCCCTTTTTCCGTTGGCTGGAATAAGTAAGCCCCTTCCTGTCCTTGAGCTACCGCTATGTGTTCGTCCAGATCAATCACCACTTCTTGACCGGCTGCGACTTTGATTGGTTTCAAATCCGGACGTAAATAAGGCGGCCGGGAGATCGGCGGAACTGAAATGGAACCATAGGAAGCAACTCCGTCAGCGTCTGGTGCGGTGTTCTTCAAACCGTAAAACACAATGGTCGGTAAATCCTGCTGCAAATTCACGGTGACAGTGGTGGCCGATTTTAGTTGCGCGTGGGTTTGGGACGGCGGTGGCAGGAACAACCGTAAGTCACGGTCAGGGCCGGAAGGGTTCGATGCCGTTTCCATCACGTTGATGTCCACAGCCGCCTTATCGATGGTGTCTTGTGGCGGGGACACAATGTCTTTAGCTTGGGGAGGTGCAGCCAAAGCGTTAGGGTCCACGGTCAAAGTAACATCAGCCCGGTCCCGGTTTCCGGACTCACTGCAAGCCCAGTAAGTTACCCGATACGTACCGGGTGATGGCGGCAGCGTCACCGTTAACCGGCCCGCTTGCCTATCAGCCACCACATCCAACCCATGATCTCCGGTTTCTAGTTCAGCATCTGGGCAGAATGTCAATGGGCTGCGTCCGCTCAAATCCACGTCGTTGAGGAGCACTGGCAGATTCAATACCTTCAACGGCCTAGCGATAGCTGCGTCATCCCGAGCCACTACCCCAGCAGCTTGCGTTCCTTTGGCGACCACCCCCACGGTGACGGTAGCGGTAACCCGGTGCGAGACCCAATCTTCTACCGCATAAGTGAACTGGTCTGTACCCAGTTCTTGGGCTTCACCAGCCTGGTACTTAATGTAATCCGGCCCTACCTCAGTAACTTTCCCTCGAGCCGGATGGGTATCTAGGCCTTGGAGCAACAACACGCCATCGCCGTCCACATCGATATCAGTCAACGGGACCGCTATTTTGATTTCTTCTCCCTGCATCACGCGGGCCACCAAATCCACTGGTTTAGGCGGAGGTTTAGACGAGCCTTGCGATGGATGAACCTCCACCACAAACCGACCTAACCCCGTGCCGCCGGAGGCATCAGCCACAGGAACTGAGATAGCAACCGGTTTGACACAACCACCTTCCGGCGCTTGAAAACGCACTGTTCGAGCCGAGGCATACACGTTGCCGCATTCTGGATCCGGTTTGATTTCCTCACCCGCTAAAACCCCTACGGGCTCCCCCTCTGGATCAAAAGTCTGGTCCAGGACTGGGATAGTCACCACTCCGCCAGCCCGCACCGAAAGTCGGCCCGGCGTAACCACGGGTGCTTGGTTCACTCCCACCGCAGTGTGGACCACCCGAATAGTGCCTTTTGCCAGCACCCCTTGGGCCGAGACGGTGTAAGTAATGGTTTCGACACCAGTTAACACCGCCCCGGTGGCGGAAAGTTCCAGGAACTGGTGCGCTACCGGAACTACCTCCACCCCGGTAGCTGAACCCAAGTCGTATTCCTGTAACGCTTTAACCATGCCATCGGCGGCAACATCGTTGAGTAGAGGATCTATTACTACCGGAAGATTAGGCGACAAATAGGCGGTGTCTTGAACCGCTACCACCCTAGTTTCGCTGGCTTCCCGGGCGTCAATCCGAACCGACATTTGGCCTGGGGGACTACTACCGGCCCGGATAGCCAATTCCAACAAGAAAGTATTGGGAACGGAAGCCGTAAAACTAAGAATGCCGCTTTCTGGATCAATCTTGGTTATGGCCGCTGCTTCTGGTTCCCCCTCCAAACTAAACCCAACTGGATCCACGTGGAAGGTACGCACCGCATCCCGTAGATTTACGGTAATCACTTCCCCTACGGTGCCTTCAGCTTTCGCTGGTTCGGCAACTGGTTGCACTGAACCGGTGACAGCCACCTCTATTTGCAGCACCGCCGGGGCGGCCTGCGCCCCCTGCGAATCCTGCACCACTAAATCCACCATTACAGAACGGGGCACACCGCTGTTGTCTTTCAAAGTGACAACACCGTTGGGGCTGAAACCTAAAGACACCGAACGGTCAGGGGTAGTAGCGGATGCCAGTACTAAGGGATCACCTTCCGGATCCGTGTAACCAACTAATACATTCGGAGTGGCTATAGAGCCGCTTTCCATAGTGATGTGTAAACCCTCAGGGGGCGCAACGGGTGCTTGGTTAGCGGAGCTAGCGAGCCGCACGGTAACCGCAGCCGAATCAATCTGTCCCGTGGCGTCTGACATCACGTAGCTGAAGTGCGCCTCCGCCGCCCCGGCAGTGAAGGTGAATTGAACGGCTCGTCCCTCCAAGACCGGTTCAGCCCGGCCCTGCGACTGATCTAGCCCTTCCACCCGTTCTATGCCCAAAGCACCACAGTTAGTTGCTAGATCGTTAGACAGCAGAGGCAATACCAAGCTAGCTCCGGGACGAGCCTCATATTGATCTGGCAAGGCTCGCGGTTTAGCGCTGAGGCGGTCACACTCGAGCTGCGGGTTACCCTTAGTGCTTTCCGTAACGGGGTTTTCAGTGTCTGGTTCCGGGTCAATCTGATCCCAGTTCAAAGCATCGCGTACCTTCTGGTCCTGTTCCGGTAACCAGATCCGGCCATCAGCTACGTCGTTGAGAACCACTACCTTCCGGTTGACTCTGAACTCAAGTTCCGCACCGGGGGCCACCGCCTCGAGCGCTTTACCAACCACTTTTTTCCCATCACAGACCGCCATATAGTTTTCCCCCGTTTGCGGCCCCGCGGCCCAAGCCCCATGGACACAGTTTCCTTGGGCAGTAGGCACTGCTGGACTGCCTTGAGTCCCGGTTTCCAAGAGGTTCACTTGGCCCTTGTTATCCACTAAAACCAACCCTCGGGGCCCGGCCATCACTACCGCCCGCGAAGGCGACCCTGGGGTCTGGAGTTTCAAACTATTTGAGTCTCCGTATGGGCTTAGATCTACCGAACCCCCCTCCCAGTACAAGGTGGTTCCGGCCAGCACATAAACTCGCTCTCCCACGGCGGTCAACGCACTAATGTCACTGGCAGGCTGGGTTATAGAGCCAATTGAAGTCACTCTTGGTTTGAAGTCGCCTCGGCTAATTTCGGCCCGCAGAATCAAACCTTTTGCGGTTACCGCCCAAACAATTCCCTGTGGTGTTATTGCAGCTCGGATAGGGCCTTCATCAAGATCCGGTGATTCAGTTTGGGTATCCAAACTTGCCACCGTGTGGAAGGGACGCACCCATGCTTTGGTGGCATCCGGGTTCATTATCAAAGTGTTCTCCCCACCCACTTGAATGAAAGGTTCTGGTGACGCTTCAGTTAACGGCGGTGGGTACGGGGTTGGTGTTTCCAATCGCATTCCCACTAAATCCACCACCCGAAAACTGGAGTTCAGAGCCAAGGCCACATTGGTTCCCGCCTGAGCCACATCCAATTGGGCACCACTCTCATTAGGCACCGCGAAGCCGCCGGTTAGCTCCTCAATAGGAGCGTTGAAACGAGCCACTTTGCGTTGGCTAGCTTCCCGGTTTACCACCCACACTGAGGCATCGGTCAGATCAACGGCTTCCACCGGATAGCCCGGACGGGTCCACACCAACGCCACCACTGCTACAGCTAATGCGAGTATGGCGGTCCCTTTAACCCATTTAGCCCGTCGGTTAGTGGTATTGGTCATGGCTGTTCCTCACAAATCCGTAAGGCTGGCTGACTGGCTTGGAAATCTGCCCGCACTAACTGAACTTCGATGCATACCACTCCAGATCCAAACTGATCTCGCGGCACTATTACCTGGTTCCGGTTCACCACTAACGCCTGGTCTTCTCGACCCAAATGCCACCATTGGTACTGGTCACCCAGTTGGGGCGCAGGGTTATGCCAGGTGAAAACCGGGTTGTTGTCCTGATTCAACGCCACTGTTCCGTCTTCCAATTGCGGTACGGGGTCTGCCCCTGTCACCACAGCTGGTGCTGTACTGGTCCCAGTTGAACTCCAACCTGAGTCCACCGGAGGCGGGATACGGCCCCAATACCAGGCCGCAAAAGCCACCACCAGCACTACCAACAGGGCCACGGAAACAGACACCGGATGCTCCAGCCGCCTCTGTTCTAAAACTGGCAGGCTCACACCGTTAGCGGTCAATTCAGGTTCTACCGCCCCCTGCTGGAACGGGCGGTGGCGTTGAGTGGAAGAAACTATAGGAACTGCAAGGCGCGGGGTCTGAGGTGGTTCTTGACATGAGGTAGGTGGGAGTGAAACCGTCTCCGGGCAGATAAACCCCGGCGCCGCTGGTAAAACTACAGCTGCTGGTTTAGCAATGACGCTACACGGATCCGTTGAGACCGTTACTTGATCTTGAGTTGGCCGCCCCCTTCGGGTACCTCCGGCTAATACCGTCATCAGCGCCGCTGAGAACTGTGCCATGGTGCGGTAACGGTCTGCAGGGTGGGGTGCTACCGCACCTGTCACAGCCTCGGTTAAGGCTGACGGAGTAGATTCGGGAAAGGGCGCCAGCAACGCACTGAGCACCCTACCGAGCGCATACACATCTTGTTCGGGGCTAGCCGGAGTTGAATTACTAGCCGCCTCGGGTGGTGCCCAGGGCCGTTGTTGCGGTGAAGGCCGATAGGCAGAACCCAAAGGTATGGCTTGAGCAAGCCCAGCTACCAAGGGCTGCGGTGTACTAACCAACAAACAAGTGGGGCGTATTCCACCGTGCAACAACCCATGTTGGTGCACCGCTCCTATCGTTTGCATCCACGCCAACGCCACTCGAACAGCTAGACCCCAGGCTAGCCCCTGGTCTTTCAGCACGGTTTCAGCCGTCACTCCGGCGGCAAACTCACGCACCAGTGCCTTTCGCCCGTTCTCCAGTAGGACCAGCTTCACCAGGTGGGCGATGCCGTTGACCGCCTCCAGCTGCGTCAAGACCTCCGCTTCGTGTTCAATCCGGGCTGCTGTCGCCAGTGTGACCAACCGAGCAGTACCGGTGGCTAAGTCAACCATCTGGTAATGCTGGACCTCGGAGGCAAGTTTGACCGGGGCGGGTTCGCTGAACCCCGGCAGGCAGGGCTCGGGAAAACCAGACCGAGCGCTCACGCTTTGGAGTCCTTTCTCAACTGTTGGTGGGCGGTCCAACCGCCCCGGCCTGAGCATCGTATCCAGGCGTCATCGGGCCCTGCAGCGGCCCTGTGGATAAGGCCCTCAAAAATCTAAAAACCTACAATAACCTGCCGTTTTAGTAGCACTCGAGCACTCGATGGCAGAACTTGTTGGCGCCGGCATCGGCGTGGCGTGCTGGCTTGGTGCGGATCCGAGCGCTAGCCTGCCTACGTGGTTAATCAACCCAGACGTTGTGAACATGTGGC
>JAISMT010000073.1 GCA_031276585.1 Bifidobacteriaceae bacterium | reverse complement strand
CACTGAGGTATCAACGATGATCACAGGTTGGCTCTCCGGCGGGGGGCAGCCGCAGCTAACGGATCGGAACCGCCCAGTTCTGCCAGCCGTTTGCCAGCTTCTATCCGGACCAAGGACTCTATGGCCAAGCGGATTAAAGCGGCTGGTTCTGTTTCCCCAGTGAGTTCAATGGCTTGCTGAAACAGCGAGTCATCAATAGTTGCGGTGGTTCTCATCGCGTCGGCGCATCTCCTTAGACATCATTGATGTTTAACTATATGCTAATTCACGATGGCCACCTATGGAGTGAGCCGCGATGGGCGGCTAATTGATGAGGCCTTTGAGCGGGCCGGTGCGAACTTTGCCCACGTCACTACGGGTGTTTTGGTGGCTTTTAGTTCCCATATGGTCCTGGTTACGCCGTTGGAGATACTCCAGACTTTGGAGCCCTACCTTGGTGGCATTGGCCTGGTGGAAAACCGGGGACAAAAACACTCCAACGGGCAGGCGGTCACCATTGGGGAAGCGGCGTGACAGAACCAGTTGCGGTGGTGGCCGCCCGCTCCCGAATAGCGCAGTCCTATGAACACAATTGTGCTACCTGGGCCGTGCAGATGGCTTTGCGTTCTCAGGTAGGTTTGCAGCCAGCTTTACCAGCAATAGCTTTGCATCCCCCCACGGAAAGACAAGCGTTAAATGACCTGCCAGGTGCGGTAGCTTGGGTTACCTCTTGGCGCCAAGCCCAGTTGCCGGGAGTCGAATGGGAAGAACAACAGTGGGACTCGGCAGGCTCCCAAGAGGTACCGGTCCGTTTGGCGCCCCGCACGGTAGACGGTGCCGCCCGCATAGCCGGATGTCAACGCGACTGGGCTTTGCTACTCCGCCGGGCGGAAGCTCTGCTGGGGGAATGGTTTCCCGCCTGGGGCCGCGAGGCCGATGCCGAATTGGTGCGCCGGTACTTACGGCGCTTGGCCGAGCTAAGTGAGACCGATTTTCTACGCTTGCGAGACGTGGCCTCTTGGTTGTTGCAGCACCCAACATCGGGGCTGTTTGCCCGCCAAATTCCGGTACGAGGAGTGGACTCCGAATGGGCTGAATCTCACCAGGGCTTGCTGAAAGCACTGTTAGCACCGGAGGTTCCCGGTGATCTAGGTTTAGTGCAACCGCCTGGGCTGATCCGGGTACGGTTCCTAGACCCGCAGTTAGCCCCCAGCGGAATATCTGATCTGGCGGCACCCGTGCCCCAATTGGACGCCCTAAATTTAAAGCCCCGCCAGGTTTTGGTGACTGAGAACCTGCAATCAATGTTGGCTTTACCGGAACTGCCGGGTTGGGTAGCAATCCACGGATCAGACTATGCGATGAAAGCCCTAACCGGGGTGAGATGGATAGCGCAAGACCAAGGCCAGCGGGTGTTGTATTGGGGTGACCTGGATACCGACGGGTTCGTCATTCTGGATACCTTGCGTTTCCGCTTACCAGCGGTTCGCAGTGTGCTGATGACCCTTGACGTAGCCCAAACCCACCGGGATTTGGCGGTAACGGACCGGATAACACCCGACCAGGGCTGTGAGTTTGCCCGGTTGACCAGGCCTGAAGCCGAGGCTTTAGCTTGGCTGCAGCAGGAGGGGCTGCGGATTGAACAAGAACGCCTGCCTTGGGCCGAATGTTTGTCTACTCTCCAGGTAGTAGGGGCTGTGGATGCTCCATAGTTTTTAACGTAAAGAAATGAAGCGATTGCTGGGTGCTGTGGGTTTAACCTTAGGGGCCTGCCAGAAGGCCGATGACGTGGCTACTTTGGCTAAGGCGACGTCCAGTCCGGCGGCGGAGCCCCGTGACCAAGCGACAGGAGCGTGGGACCTAGTGGCTTGTTTGCGCCACGAGGGTATATCCGCCGAGACCCTTGATTTTGGTGATGGGGAGTTACAGGTAGAAATCAACGCCCCCGATGAGTACATGTATGCGGTGGTGGAAGGTTCTAGTGCTTCTGGTGGTGAGTGGGCTATCTAGCGCACTGGGGCTGGCCTGGAGTGTTTGGGCGCTTGGACCGCCAAACGCGGCCGGTTTTCTAGTGTTGTTGCTGGTGTTGTCAGGTTTTGCGACGGCGGCAGCATCCGGGCTGCCCGCTCGAGACGGTCCCAACGTTGGTGGTCAATCAGCAGCTGAAGGCGCCGGTCTAAAACGGCCATGCTCATACATTAGCATGTGCCAATAAATAAGGTGTGCTGCCGTCGTGGTTTAGGGTCACCCAGAGGTTGATTCCCAGTCGGTTCAGAAACGAGGCATCGTGGCTTACTACGATCAGTCCACCGTGGTAGGCCTCTAGGGCCTCGACCAGTTCGTTGACACTACTGAGGTCTAGGTTGTTAGTGGGTTCATCCAGCACCAATAGCTGGTGGGGCGGGTCCGCTAGCAGCAAATGGGCCAAAGCGGCTCGGAAGCGCTCCCCGCCGGATAGTTCACCCACCCGCCGGTCAATGCTTTGGCCCCGAAACAAAAACCGGGCCAAGTTGGCGCGTACCTGATGGGGTGAACTGGTAGGCGCGGCCCGGCGGACGGCATCGAACAACGTGGTGGCGTCATCTAAATGGTCTAAGCGTTGTGGCAGATAGCCGATACGTTCGGTGTGGCGCAGCGCATAAACCGGCCGTTCGGCGGTTAGCTCGGGGTGGATCAGGGTTTCCAGCAGGCGGGTTTTGCCGATGCCGTTGGGGCCGGTCAACGCTAGACGTTCCGGGCCCTGCAACAGGATCGAAGTGCCAGAAGCATCACGTAGCTCCGCCAAACGGCGTTTAGTTGGCACCTCGGGGTCCGGTAGTTGAATTCGGATTTTGGTTTCGGTCCGCACCCGCGTGGCTTGGTACTCCAACGCTTGACGGGCGGAGTCCACTCTTTGGTCTAACTCGCCGCGTAGTTTCCCGGCAGCAGCTTGAGAATCGGACTTGCGTTGATTCAAAACAATCTTAGGGATACCACCCTTTTCGGCTTGAGCCCGGCCGTACCGGGAACGGCGTGCTAACCGGGCCTCCGCCTCGGTCTTTTGGCGTTGTTCCGTTTTCAAACGTTGTTCCGCCGCCCGTAAGGCTTGTTCCGCGGCCGCTTGTTCCCCCGCTAGATGTTCCTGATACTGGTCAAAAGAACCACCAAACACGCTCAGAGCACCCGCAAACAGTTCCGCTGTTTCTTGCATCAGATTCAGTAAGGCCACATCATGGCTCACCACCACCAAAGCCCCCCGCCACGTTTGAACCACCTCATAAAAGCGCTCTTTAGCCGCCTGATCCAGGTTGTTGGTGGGCTCATCCAGTAATACCACCTCGGTGCGCGCCAACCGTAGCCCGGCCAGGGCCACCAGCATCACCTCACCCCCGGATAAGGTCCCCACTAAGCGGTCTAGATCCAGTTCCCCTAAACCAATCCCCGCTAAGACAGCTTGAGCTGCGGTTTCAATATCCCAATCATCCCCGATGGTCTCAAAATGGCGGGGGTCCGGGTCACCCCCCTCCAAGGCCCGTAAAGCATCCAGCCGAGCCCGGATACCCAACAAGTCCGCTACTTGAGTGTGAGTCCGCAACGTGAGGTGCTGCGGCAGGTAACTCACCCGGCCCTTCAAAGTAATAGACCCCGCCGTAGGTTTTAGCTCCCCCGCAATCAACCGCAACAAAGTGGTTTTACCGGCCCCATTGGCGCCGGTCAGACCAGTACGGGTGGCGTGGAACGTAGCTTCAAGATTGGTTAGTGCTGGGCTACCATCCGGCCAAGCAAAGGACAGACGGTGCAGTACAACAGCGGGATTTGGTGTGGTAGACATGCGGCTCCTGGAAGGTCAGTGGGGGTGCTGACACCGGAGCAAAAGGCTCTACAGCATCAGCGGGACAGGGAACGGCTAGTCCACACGTCAAAAATCCTCACCGCAGGCAACAAGACTCCTTCACCTTATCAGCCCGTGTCCAGTGGTCTGAGCTAAATGCATTTTTACCGCTGGTTTCGCCTCTAAACCGCAGCGTTGCGGGCTACGGAACACTCAAGTTTCAAACAGACGGCTTCCATCTGCTACCACCATGGTGCTCTGACCCATCGGGCCGGAACCGGCTCGAATGTAGCGGGCGGCATCGTGCCTGTGCCAGCCTCCCGAACTGGCCGGTTGCACCTACTTGACCTGCGGTTTTCCCTCCTGAGACAAACTATCCACCTCATTGGTGAGGGCTGAAACACCTTCTAACTTGCTAATCAAGCCCTAACCCGGGCTAGCGGCAACCGCATCCAACCGAAATCCAGGAGTAAACCTCACATGAACCCGTCAAATGCTCGCGTTACCAGCTCATACCTGCACTCGCCTACCAAACGTATAGCGCGGTGGCGGCGGATGGCAGCTGCAACTATGGCCCTGGCTTTGGTGCTCTCGGGGTTAGTAGTGGTTCAAAGCTGGTTCACCGCTAACCAAGCTAACGCGATTACTTTCAAAAACGGCTGGGACGGCCGATTCAGTGACGACATCTTGTGGTACCAGTTCCAGCAGACCAATGAAGACACCGGATACATGCGAGGCTGGCGCAACCCAAGCCGATACGACGGATCCACCTATGTGGGTCCGAGCATCCTGTTTGATGCTTTGGGTACTGCCGACGGTAATAGGGGGGCGCTAGGGGTGGTTTCGATTGGTGTGGGTCCGGTACTAAAGGCTGCTACTGGTTCCACGCTCAACGGCATGATCGGGTTCAACGGTACCGGTGAAGGTCACCTTTTCTTCCCCAAAACGGCCGATTCCGGCGCCAAGGTGGGGTACACGCGTTACCTCACCACCCAACAATCCAAAACCGATAACGCCGTGGTCGAAGCGGAAGCCTGCCACCACGCCTACACCTACGGCGCCGGAGTGAACCCAAGCAACGGTTACGTCTACATACCTGATGGCAGCACTACCGCCATCAACGGCAACACGGATGGTTTCACCTGGAACACCGCCATCTACCGTCTTGAACTAAACGTGGACCCTGAAGCAGCCGTCACCTG
>JAISMT010000211.1 GCA_031276585.1 Bifidobacteriaceae bacterium | reverse complement strand
CCCGTGGTGCCGAACCTTCTTTAGTGGATGCTTTTTTGGCGGCAGACCTATCCCGCCGGGAGAAACTGCTGGCTTTTGAAACGGCCCGGGCAGAACAAAAGTCTTTAGGTAAGCGGGTGGCTCAAGCCAAAGGAGAGGACAAAACTGCTTTAGTAGCTCAAGCCCAGGCTTTAGCTGCCCAGGTCAAACAAGCTAATGCGGAAGCGGACGCTGCTGTTACCGCTATGAACACAGCGGCTTTAGCGTTACCTAATCTGGTGGAGGAGGGCGCACCCGCTGGTGGGGAAGATGATTTCAAAGTCTTGAAAGAGGTGGGCTCTATTCGCGATTTTGCTGCTGAAGGTTTTGAACCCCGCTCCCATGACCAGTTGGGAGACGCTTTGGACATTATTGACACTGAACGCGGCGCCAAGGTCTCGGGCTCCCGCTTTTATTACCTAAAAGGTGCTGGTGCCCGCTTGGAGTTAGCCCTGCTGCACCACGCATTGGATCTGGCGGTAACTTTAGGGTTCACGCCCATGATTACCCCCACTTTGGTGCGCACCGAGGTAATGTCTGGCACCGGTTTTTTGGGCGAGCACAACGACGAGGTCTACTACTTACCAGCCGACGATCTTTACCTCACTGGCACTTCTGAGGTGGCGTTAGCGGGCTTCCACGCAGATGAAATCTTGGACCTCAGCGGCGGCCCCAAACGTTACGCTGGCTGGTCCGCTTGCTACCGCCGCGAGGCTGGCAGTTACGGCCGCGACACTAAAGGCATTTTCCGGGTGCACCAGTTCCACAAGGTGGAGATGTTCAGTTTTGTAGACCCCGCTCAAGCGGCGGAAGAACACAGGCGTTTGTTGGGGTTTGAGGAACTTATGTTGTCCGATGCCGCACTACCGTACCGGGTTATAGACGTAGCAGCAGGAGATTTGGGCACTTCAGCCGCCCGCAAATTTGATTGTGAAGCTTGGATCCCTTCCCAAGGCCGGTACCGTGAAATGACTTCCACATCTAACTGCACTACGTTCCAGGCTCGGCGTTTGAACATTCGGCAACGGGGCGAAGACGGCTCAACCAGTCCTGTGGCTACCTTGAACGGTACTTTCGCTACCACACGCTGGATTACAGCTATTTTGGAAAACCACCAGCAGCCGGACGGCAGTGTGGTGGTGCCAGAGAAACTACGGCCGTGGATGGGGGGGTTAGAAGTGATCACACCACCTAGTGGTAGCTCCAGCAATAATGGCGCTCTAGGTAAGAAAAACCTGACCTTTGCTTCCAAAACTGCTTCCTCTAACGGTGCCGGGTTGGGCCAGTGAGTGGAGTGGTACCCCCATCCCAGCGCACTTTAGTGGCGTTAGATATAGACGGCACTTTGATTACCTGGAGTGGAGAACTGCCTCGATCTGCTCGCCGAGCCGTGAAGCGGGCTTTAGCGGATCCAGCTCTAGAGGTGGTGGTGGCTACCGGTAGATCGTCTCACTCCGCGCTCTCGGTGGCTCAACGTATTGGTATGCGTCACGGCTGGGCGGTGTGTTCTAACGGTTCGGTCACGTTACGGCTGGACCCGGATCTACCTCAAGGTTGGGCGGTGGAGAATTCGGTTACTTTTGACCCGACACCAGCTGTGCAGGCGATCCGCCGAGTGTTACCAGATGCCCGGTTTGCAGTTGAAGATCCCGGACAAGGTTTCTTGGTTACCCAGCATTTTCCGGATGGTGAGTTAGACGGACGGATCCGAGTGGTGACGGATGCCGAGTTGACCGGCCAGCCCGTTACACGAGTAATTTTGCGGGATACCGGATTGACCTTTGAACAGTTACGCCAAGTTGTTGAGGAGACCCAACTACCGGATGTTACGTACGCCGTGGGTTGGACGGGGTGGGTGGACCTGAATCCACCTGGAGTTTGTAAAGCTACTGCTTTAGAGGCGGTACGCCAACGGCTAGGTATTTTACCTAGCCAGACGGTGGCTATTGGTGATGGTGGAAATGACATCACTATGTTGCGCTGGGCAGCCTGCGGTGTGGCGATGGGCGGTTCCCGGCCCGAGGTGGTGGAGGCTGCCGACCAAGTAACCGCACCCATTGAAGAAGGCGGATTGGCACTAGTTTTGGACCACTTACCCGTCTCGGGTCGAAATCATTTCAATTTCAGGGGATGATAAGACGGTGGTTCGTCCCCAATTCGAGTCGAGTTCGGCCTCCCAAGCCCAACTCGACCGCCTATTGCCTCCTCGGGAGTTGGCTCAGATAGCCCAGGCCAACCCCGATATTCAGGTCAGTGTGGCCTGGCATCCCAATGTCGATGTGCCTGTTTTGGAATGGTTACGGGATCACGGTATTTCGCAAGCAGCCCGCGTAGCCCGGGTGCGTTTAGCGGCCCGAAATGTGAAAGTTGAACCAGTCAAAACCGCAACTTATGCGGCCGGTTTGGGTCCTTCTAGTGTTTCTCCGTCCAGTTTGCGAGCCCAGCGGGCTCCCCACCAGTTTCAATCGGCGGCCCCGGAGCTAGAAAACCGGTCAGATCAGCAGCGCACCGAGGCACGTTCTCCAGTACCACCGGAGCCCAAACCTGCCCCAACAACACCTGAACCCGCACCTAAAACGGCACCAGTATTGGACCGCTTAGCAGCGCCGGAGCCAGCTTCTGAACCCGCACCTGATACAGCCGCTAATGTAACCCCAGCACCAGTCCTTAAAGCAGCCTCGGGGGCCAGCTCAGAATCAACACCTGAGAAAGCTCCGGAACTGCTGCCGGACACCGACCCTGAACTAGCAGTTGAACCGACCTCCGGACCAGACCCTGAGCTGCCGCCAGAACCAGTTTCTGGTGCCGCTCCAGAATCCGAGTCCCTAACTTCCCCCTCGACGTCCACCAAGCCCTCGGAACTTCCAACCGCTACTGTGCCGCCTGCCGACAGCTCTGAATCAGCGCCCACCACCGTCATCGAACCGGTAGCAACGGCTTCAATACCGGTTGTAACCACCTCGTCACCTCGACCCGTTGCTACGGCTAGAACCACTACCATCCCTAAACCGGCTTTCAAGCCTGCGCCCACTACCAAGCCTCAGACTTCAGTTGCATCCGCATCATCCCAACAAACTTCTCCCAGACCCGCCTTGCGGACTAAACCTAAAGCGGCTACTGCCACGGGGGGGTCTCCCCTCCCCGCTAAACCACCGGTAACGGCCTCTATTCCTGCAGTGAGTCCAGCAAAGCCCACAACCAACCCGAAGAATTCCCCCGTGGCCAATGCAGTCGTG
>JAISMT010000002.1 GCA_031276585.1 Bifidobacteriaceae bacterium | reverse complement strand
GTTCATAGTGGTTCGCGCTCAGCTGCCACCATTAGGGAGGCACTGGGACTGCACTTGGGATAGGGTTTAGGCTGGCCATGCAACCTAAACTTTTGAAAGTGGTTTGAAGGGGGATTCTTTACCGCACCGCTCGCGGACGTTGACCAGAGCGCCCAAGTGGGGGACGGCACCAAGATTTGGCACCTGGCTCAGGTTCGGGAAAACGCTCGTTTGGGGCGGGGTTGCGTAATTGGCCGGGGCGCCTACGTTGGTTCTGGGGTGGAGATGGGGGACCACTGTAAGGTGCAGAATTACGCTTTGGTCTATGAGCCGGCCCAGTTGGCCGATGGCGTGTTTATCGGTCCGGCAGCGGTTCTCACTAACGATACTTATCCCCGAGCCATCAACCCGGATGGATCGCTCAAAGCTGCGGATGATTGGGAACATGTGGGTGTCACCATCGGCCGGGGGGCCTCGATTGGTGCCCGGGCGGTGTGCGTGGCGCCGGTCACCATAGGGGAGTGGGCCACCGTGGCGGCCGGAGCGGTGGTGGTCAAAGACGTGCCGGCCTATGCCCTGGTGGTGGGGGTTCCCGCTCGCCGAGTGGGGTGGGTAGGCGAAGCCGGACATCCGTTACAGCAAGACCAAGACACGTGGGTGTGCCCGGCTACCGGCCGGCGCTACCGCGAAGTAGGCGAAACCCTTCAGGAGGTATCAGGCAAATGACGGCAGAATTTATCCCGCCGGCCAAACCGCTCATCGGTTCCGAAGAGCGTGAGGCTGTAGACCGGGTGCTCCGTTCCGGGTTAATAGCGCAAGGGCCTGAGGTGGCGGCTTTTGAACAGGAATTCGGTGCCAGTCTGGCTGCGGGACGCGAATGTGTGGCGGTATCTAGTGGTACTGCTGGGCTACACCTGGGGCTGTTGGCCGCCGGAGTGGGGCCTGGCGACGAGGTGATTGTGCCCTCCTTCACTTTTGCCGCTACCGCCAATTCAGTGGCGTTAACTGGAGCCACACCCGTGTTTGCGGACATCGAACCGAACTATTTCTGCCTGGACCCGGCGGCAGTAGAAGCCGCCATCACCCCTCGCACCAAGGCCATTTTGCCGGTTCACCTCTACGGGCACCCCGCCGATATGACAGCCCTGGGAAACTTAGCCCAGCAGCACGGCATCGATCTCTACGAGGACGCCGCCCAAGCCCACGGTGCCCTATTAGAAGGCCGCCCGGTGGGCACTTTTGGGGCTTTCGCCATGTTTTCGCTCTACCCCACCAAAAACATGACTTCTGGTGAAGGCGGCATGGTGAGTTGCGCTAATGGCACTTTGGCCCGCAGCGTGCGGATATTGCGTAACCAAGGCATGGAAAAGCAATACGCCAACGAGGTAGTGGGGTTCAACCAACGGATGACAGACATCCACGCTGCCATTGGACGAGAACAGCTCAAAAAACTGCCGGACTGGACGGCGCAGCGCCAACGTAACGCGGCTTTCCTCAGTGCCCACCTAGAAGGCGTGGTAGTTCCGCCCACCCGCCCCGGGGCCACCCCGGTGTACCACCAATACACCATCCGGGTGGAAGAAGACCGGGACGGTGTGGTTAAAGCTTTACGGGAAGAACACCAAGTAGGGAGCGGCGTTTACTACCCCATACCCAACCACCAGCTGGCTTCCTTGGCTCATTTCGCACCCGGACTGGACTTACCGGTCACCGCCCAGGCGGCAGCTCAAGTGATCTCTTTACCGGTACATCCAGCTTTGACCTCATCTGATTTAGAACGAATTGTGAACGCGGTGAACACCGTGGTCCGGGCAGGAGCATAGAACTGTGGCCAATCTGCGTGCTGGGGTGATCGGTATAGGTTCCATGGGACGCCACCATGTGCGTATCCTGCGGGAACTGGAGGGCGTAGACCTGGTAGCGGTGGCCGATCCAGGGGGCGACCGCTTTGGTGTTGCTGGGGACTTGCCGGTAGGGCAGTCGGTGCAGGACTTGATTGCGGCCCGGCTGGATTTAGCGGTAGTAGCCGTACCCACTATCTATCACGAAGAAGTGAGCTTGGAGCTGGCTCGAGCCGGTGTACCCACCATGATCGAGAAACCCGTGGCCGCCTCGGCCGCTGGGGCGCAACGGGTGGCGGAAGCTTTTGCTCAGGCCGGGGTGGTGGCGTGCGTAGGGCATGTGGAGCGGTTCAACCCGGCTATTTCTGAGTTACGCCGCCGCATCACGGCTGGTGAGTTAGGTGAGGTTTATCAAGTAGCCACCCGGCGGCAAGGACCTTTCCCGGCCCGAATTTCCGATGTAGGCGTAGTCAAGGACTTGGCCACCCACGACATCAACTCGTCGCAATGGTTGGCAGCGTCCGATTACGAGGTAGTTAGTGCCCAAGTGACCCACCGCACGCAGCGGCAGTTTGAAGACATGGTGGTAATTACCGCCCGTTTACGCAACGGGGTATTAGTAAACCACTTGGTCAATTGGCTTTCTCCCATGAAAGAACGGGTCACCATTGTGACTGGCGAGCGGGGAGCATTTGTGGCAGATACCGGCAATGTGACTCTCACCTTCTGGGCCAACGGATCTGTGCCCACCGAATGGGAACAGCTACGGCAGTTCCGGGGTGTGAGCGAGGGCAATACCACCCGTTACGCCATTCAGACCCGGGAACCACTCAAAGCCGAAGACGAAGCGTTTCGAGACGCTGTCCTTGGAGTAAGACAGGACATCATTTCCTTGGAAGACGGCTACAAGACCTTACTGGCGGCGGAAGCCGCCTTGGAATCGGCAGCCAGCGGCCAAACCGTACGGCTTTGAGGCCCCCAACCACTTGGGTACGGACGGGAGCCTATTGGCTAGTGGTGGTGGCTGGTTGGTTTACCAATTTGCTCTGGATGGTCAAGACTCTGCCGCTGTTGGCCCCTGACTCGCTTTACTATTACGGCCGAGCCCTGCTCTACGCGGGCTATTCGCGCACCCAAGCTTGGGAGATTGCTAACGCGCTAGGTGAGCCCCACAACTGGCGGGTCAGTTCCGTAGAGCGAATGTTTGATTGGGACTTGGTGGAACCCCGCGTAGTCTATTCCGCACTGGCAGCGCCCCTAGTAAGACAAATGGGCTGGAACGGCATGCTGGTGGTTTCGATTGGCGCAGCCCTGTTGCTTTACCTGTTAATGGCTTGGGCGTTGTGGTACCGCTTTGGCCCCGGTCCAGCCTTAGCGGCCATCTTGGTGGTGCTGTCCTGCCGCACCTGGTTCCGTTTCGCGGTCAGCGGGCTGACCGAATCCCTGAGTGCTCTGTTCCTGGCCCTAGCGTTAGGCGCGGTTTGGCTCTACCGGCGCTCGCGTCGAGGCCCTTCCAAACGCTGGTCTTGGGTTTACCTGGTGGCGGCAGCAACGGCAACGGTGTTGTTCTGCTTCACGCGGCAAGCGGCCTTAATCCCGGCGGCCGCGTTAGCGGCTGCCTACCTGGGGGAGTGGATCCGTACTAGACGTTGGCGCAACTCGTGGTTGGCGGCATCGGCCACCATTGTGGGTGCGGCGGCGGCCTGCCAGCTGGTGCAACTAATGCTGTTCCCGTTTGACCAGGCGGAACAGCTCATGACTGAAACCGGAGCTTCCAACTTGGGGGAGGCCTTGGCTGTTGCCCCTACGCGTTTACTGGGGATTATTGAGGGACACCTGCGTTCCTTCGCGGTCCATGATGTGGGGATGTTTGCGGCTATCGGCCTGAGTGCCTTGGCTTTGGTGCTGTGCTGGCGGAGGGTAGAGGTACACCTCTTTGGTGGCGCCATCTTAGCTGGGTTGGTCTACCAAGCGGCCAACGCCACCACGCGTACAGGGCTGCGCTATTGCGAACCCGGATTCTTTATTTACGCTCTGGTTTTGGGAACCCTGTTCGCTTGGTTCGCTGCCACCGCTGCCCCCGCCAAAAACGCTGCCAACCCCAACGGGTAACTAACCACATGGCTTCCCGCACAATTCCGCCGGTCATTTTGGAGGTTCCGGCTTCACGTTCCGGAAAGCTGATGGGGACTTCCACTATCCGGGCCCCCCGGTCCCGTGCCGCTAGGGTCATATTGACTTGGAAAGCGTAGCCGTGGGCTTGGACGGCGTTTAGGTCTATTTCCCGTAACAATTGGGCCCGGTAGACCCGGAAACCAGCGGTGGCGTCTTTCACTCCCAAACCGAGCAACACCGAAACGTAAAAGTTTCCCCCTCGTGAAAGTAGTTTGCGCCGCCGCGGCCAGTTCAATACTTCACCGCCTGGAACCCAACGGGATCCGATCACTAGATCAGCTCCCTGCTGCAGTGCCTCCAATAGTTGCGGCAGCTGTTCCGGGCGGTGCGAGCCGTCGGCATCCATCTCCACCAAAGGGTTAAACTCGCGCTCCAACCCCCAAGCGAACCCTTCCAGATAGGCCCGGCCCAATCCGTTCTTCTGCTGCCGGTGCAACACGTGCACCAGAGGGTCTTCCGCTGCCATCTGGTCCGCCCACTCCCCGGTACCGTCAGGACTCGAATCATCCACCACTAGCAGATGGGCCGCCGGTACGGTTTGGCGTAGGCGTTGCACCACCCCCGGAAGCGATTCGCGCTCATTGAAGGTGGGCAGTATGACCAAAGTCCGGCTTGACAGCGGATTGCTCCTAACACGAGTGGTAAGTAGCAGCACCGTACCAAACTCAGCTCCATCTTTTTATCGTTGCGTGAAGTAGAACTAAGGATTGGGGGGCACTATTCGCTGGTCTGGTAGGGTCTGGACCGTGTACAGGGGACTCAGGGTGGGTGTGGCAGTACCGGCCTACAAAGAAGAAGCTCACATAGCGCGGGTAATCGCTACTATGCCCGAGTTGGTG
>JAISMT010000202.1 GCA_031276585.1 Bifidobacteriaceae bacterium | reverse complement strand
AGCGCCTCGGCCGCTTTGGGCACAGCGTCTTTGAGGAGAAACACCCCGGCTTGGTCCAAGTGGCTGACTATGGCTCGCCTCTCTGCGGCAGTCATGCGCGCGGGATCAATTTTTTTGGCGCGGACAGCATCGCTGATGGCGTCTTGCATCAGCTCTTCGATGGACGTGTTAAGCCGTTCGATGCTCGTTACATCGTCTAGTGTCGATTCCGCTGGGCCGTCCCAATACGCCGGGAACGGTTCTGTTGCGCCAGGGTAGCCTCTCTCTGACTGATTTGGCCGCGTTGCCGAGGTCTGGCCAGGTAGAACGGCTAAAAATTGATCCACCGCCGCCCGTAGGTTCTTGACCGCTGAGTCGTCAATATTGACGCATAACATGCCGCGAACCCGGCGGTGCTCGTCGCGGATCAGGTATGTCGAAGAGCGTAGATGTTCGCCTTTAAGGGAGCGGGAAGTGTAGTTCAGTAGGCAATCGCGGTCACTGTTCTCCTCGCTACGTACGATCCGTAAGGCTAGATCGGTGGTGGGCCCGCCAACCTGACGTCCCGAGACGTGTCCGTTCCGAATGGCGATGATCGAATGGGCTGGCTTTGACAGATCGTGCAGAACGATCTCGTGGGTGGGTCCGAGCACATGTTCCAAGAAGTCCATAAGTTTCAGGTAGGGCTCGAAGAGGGGGTTGCTTTGAGGGGGAAGTTGAGCAGCGACCATGGTGTTGCACTTTCATTCTCATTGTGATAATATCCGCTTAGGTTGAAAAGATCATCTCGATTCACCATAGGCAAGTCAATCACATCACCGTAGCTTGAGCTTCGGTCTGTCGCACATGATGGCCGCGCGCGGCCTCGCTAAAGATGTGGAGGTGTTTGTAGAAGTGCCGATTCCGACCCGTTATGCGCCTCCCCTGATCCGTGGCACTTAAACGTTGATGCCGCTGCACAACAACACTGGAGATGACAATGGAAAAAACCATGCAAGTGCTGGCCAACCCGAATAAGGGAACTCGCGCCTCGGAAGCAGCAAAGATGCTCACCTACTTCACTGCTGAAGAGATAGCCAAAGTTGTCGCCTTCCATTCGAGCATCGACGGATATAAACCCACCCCTCTGGTTGTTCTTAATGGACAGGCTCAGAAGTTAGGCGTTAAAGCGGTTTATGTGAAGGACGAATCCCACCGGTTCGGACTCAATGCCTTCAAAGCACTGGGCGGATCCTTCGCGATCGGAAAATACCTTGCCCACCGACTCGGTAAAGACATTTCAGAACTGTCTTATGAAGAGATGATCTCAGATCAGACCAAGGCTGCTTTAGGGGACATCACATTCATCACTGCCACCGACGGAAACCACGGGCGGGGCGTGGCCTGGACTGCCAATAAGCTCCGTCAGAAGTGTGTGGTGCACATGCCTAAGGGATCCGCGCCGGAACGCTTGGCCAACATCCAAGCGTTGGGGGCGCAGGCGGACATTACCGACCTCAACTATGACGACGCGGTCCGCTTGTCGAACGAGGAAGCCGAAAAATACGGGTGGGCGCTAGTTCAAGACACTTCCTGGCCGGGATATGAAGACATTCCGATCAGCATTGTGCAGGGATACTCCACGCTGATCTACGAGGCGTTTCAAGAGTTTGATGAGCAAGGATTGGCTTGGCCTACCCATGTGTTCGCTCAAGCTGGCGTGGGGGCTTTCGCTACCGCCGTTACCGCAGGTGTTACTGCAGCCTACGCAAAACGCGGTATCGCGGCACCCACTCTGGTTGTAGTTGAGCCTCACCAAGCGGCGTGCATTTTTGACACACTGCGCGCCACTGACCGCCGGCTTCACCCTGTCACCGGCGACATGGACACCATCATGGCTGGTTTAGCTTGCGGTGAGCCGGTCACCGTGGGTGTGGACATCTTGGCCCATTGCGTCGATTTTGTGGTGTCAGCTCCCGACTATGTCGCGGCCCAAGGTATGAGGGCACTGAGCTCACCGCCACGGCAAGCCGTTGCTGGTTACGGGACTGGTCTGGGAGAGGCCGCCGCAAGCCGCCGAGGTGATTCCGCAGCAGACCCGCGGATCATTTCTGGGGAATCAGGTGCCGTTACCTTCGGATTTGTGCATGAGGTGTGCTCCGACCCAGATTATGCAGAATTCCGGACGCTGCTCGGCATAGACCAAAACTCTGTCGTGTTATGTGTGTCTACAGAAGGTGACACCGACAGAGCTGGATACGACCGCATCGTCACTAACGGTGCTTACCCCCGACCCACCAGTTAATGAGGAGGAACACATGGACGGCGCTCTTGACGCTATATCAGCGGTAATTGAGGTGATATGGGGAGTCCCCCTATTCATAATCGTGGCAGGCATCGGTTTGTACTTCACCATTCGGATGAAAGGATTCCAGGTAGCCAAGATCGGTTACATTTTCCGGAATACAGTCGGCACGTTATTCGGAAAAAACAAGAAAGATACTTCCGGTGAAGGGTCTTTGAAATCTCTGCACGTAGCTATGACGGTACTTTCGGGAACCCTAGGTGCAGGCTCCATCGCCGGCGTCGCCACTGCCATTGCCATCGGTGGTCCGGGGGCTGTGTTTTGGATGTGGGTTACCGCCGCGTTGGGCATGTTGACCAAGATGGTGGAGGTCACCCTCGGTCTTTATTACCGGCGGCGCGGCGACAACGGCGAATACTACGGCGGTCCCATGTTCTATATCCGGCGTGGGCTGGGCTCTAAGTGGGGCCCGCTTGCCGTCACCTACGCGGTTGCCTTGTTCATACTGGTGGTCTGCGACGCCGGCTTTGTTCAAACCAACACCATGGCCTCGATTCTTTCCCAACGTTTTGAGATTCCCGTATGGGCAACTGGTCTGTTCATAATTGTGGTCGGTGCGGTCTTGGTTTTCCGAGGTGTCAAAGCACTGGGCATGTTCGCCACCTATGTCCTACCCGTGATAGCCCTGTGTTACATCGTGGGCGCGCTTTGGGTGACCCTCGCACACATCACAGCGGTTCCCCAGGCCCTCCACGATATAGTCGTCTACGCTTTCGCTCCGCATCCGGCAGTTGGCGGGTTTGTTGGATCGACCATCGTCCTGGCCATGTCCAAAGGCATCTCGCGCGGTATCTTCGCGAATGAAGCGGGGATGGGAACATCTGCCACTGTGCATGCTACGGCTAGCGTTGACCACCCGATTCGGCAGGGGATGTGGGGCACCTTAGAGGTGTTTGTTGTCGCCTTCATCACCTGCACGGTGACTGCATTGGCTGTGCTCACCTCGGGATTATGGTCCACCAAAGAGCACGAAGGCATCAACATTGCGTTTGCTGCTCTGGACACGTCCTGGCATCCCACCCTGGTCACGGTGCTCTCATTCGGTACATCCCTGATCATGTTCACCAGCTATCTGGGGTCTTTCCTGCGTTTCCGGGCCACATTGGACTATCTCTTCGGCGAAAAGGCCGAGGTGTACCTCAGATGGTTATTCTTTGTGCCGCCGATGATTGCCGTCAACATGGAGGTGCCGTGGATTTGGTTGATGGCGGATGCCGCAGTGGGCTTGCTCATCATCCCCAACGTGATAGCTCTCTTTATGCTGCGCAAGGTGTTCATGAAGTTGTTCCAAGATTGGATCAAGCGGGACAAACTTCCAGAGGGTCAGACCATGCCGAATCCCTGGAAAGAACTGGACGGACATACCGGCCTGATGACTGCAAAGGAAGCCGCCATCCGGAGCTGGCCTGGGTTAGGAATACGCTGCTATCGGGGAAACGTGGGCTAAGCACTGTTAACGGTCCAGAAAACTTAGATTTTTCACCGGTTTCCTAACATAAATGGTTTGTTTCATCCGTAAATACCGGGTAAAAAACCATCCGAACAGTGTAGAGAAGCAGTGTGTGTCCGTAATAATTAACCCCCTAGTGCCCGGGTCCCTACGTCGAAAAGGGAGTCAAGTCAGCAGGGAGTCCAGATAATGCAGACCGTTAATTCGCTTGAACCTATTACTGCACATTTTGTTGCCTTCTACGTGTCTAAACCAGGGACGGTTGCTTTAAGCCAGGTTGCAACCGGCCACCAACTGGTGGGTACGGCTGTAAAAACTGAATGTGGCTCGTAACTTTCCGATGATCGCGCCGGTCGCAGACAAGTTTTGCGTCATCGTCGACGCGAATGGTGCGGTACTTTCGCTTGAAGCGGGGGTGATAGATGACGTTCCTACAGCTCTTTTCGCCATCGTAAAAGGGCATTATTCGAGTGCCTTTTACTGGCAGCGATGAGGGTTTTGACCTACTACGTCTAGGGCGGGCTTTGCGGGGTAACTCGTTTAGACGTACCACTGCTAGGCCGCAACCGGTGCGGAAGCCTCTCGTAATGGAAGCCAATATTGCTGAGAAGATTGTGCTACAACCTGAGGAGTAGATTAGCCCGGCGTTAGATTTGTTCTTTCTACACTTCAGTGCCGGGCGCGCGGTTTGGGGTCACGGTGCCGCCAACGTAAAGCTTCCGGAAGTTCCATGGCATCGCACAAAGCCTCCCACACTTGGCGGGGTGGTAAACCGGCGTCTAGCGCTTCCACTGCGCTACGGGAACCGAGAGTGCTTAATACCAGGTCAGACGCCAACGATTTAGCGTAAACAGGTCCAAAAGCCTGTTCCATTGATTCCCAAAATTCGCTGTGCCGCACCCGGTCAGGTTAGCTCACGGGCCCAAGGTGGGTTAGCGCCGGGCCTTGAAACGGTAACAGCGGCGGCCCGGGCGGCTCGGTCTAAGGCTCGCAGTAGTTGGGCTTCGTTCAAGTCCTGGAGTGCCGCGCTACCGCCCACTTGGATCAAACCTTCTTGCCATAGGCCGTCAATTAGCCCCGCCATGAAGGTATCTCCGGCCCCTACTGTGTCTGCCACGGTGGCGGGACGGACCGGAACGTTAATCCGCATACTGCGGGTGAAGGCAAGAGCGCCCTGCTCAGCTTGAGTTAGTACCACCAGGGCTGGTCCCTGGTCCACCCATTGGCGGGCGGCTTTACCGGGATCTTGCCCCGGGTAAAGGCACTCTAAATCTTCTTGGGAAGCTTTCACCACATCAGCCACCGCCACTAGTTCCTCCACGTGGGCTCGGGTCTCAGGTGCTGTTCCTCCCAAAGCGGGCCGGAGGTTAGGGTCAAAAGTCAAAATTGGGGCGGCATCGGCCAAACTGGCTAACGTCTGGAAAAACTGCGTCACCTTACCGGCCCCTGGCGCTATGACGGTAGCCAGCGAGCCGGTATGGACTACGGCCAAATTGTCTATCTGGGGTGGTGGCTGGAAATCCCACAGCAAATCAAACCGATAGTTAGCTTGGCCGTGAGCATCCAGGGAAACTTGAGCGGTGGAAGTGCGGGGGGCGGCGGGTTTACCCACTAGCACCGCGCCGGAAGCCGCCAAATGTTCCTGGAGGGCTTGCCCGCGAGCATCCGGGCCCAACCAAGTAGCTAGCTGTACGGCTCGCCCTAACCGGCTCAAAGCCACCGCTACGTTAAGAGGGCTACCGCCGGGCAGCTCCCGGGTGGTGCCGTCCACCGGAACTAGATCTATCAGAGCCTCGCCCACTACTAACGCTTGACGTTCGGGGGTGGTAACCCGTTCGGTAGAGGTGAGGGTCTGATGCATGGCGCCTAGTTTAGAGAAAACAATCGTGTTCTCCGGTGGACTAATGGGTGAACCAGCAGCTCAGCTATCAGGTAGGCGGGGTGTTATTCGGCAGGGGGTGTCACCCGACAGGTGCGTCACCTGGTTGCTTGGTAGGTACGTTTTTTGGTTTCTCCACCGCCGGCAAGTGGACCGTGATGCTGCCTTGGTCTAACACGGCATCGAACGGAGGGCCTTCCACCACCCGTTGGTGAATATCTTGGCGTTTCCGTTCTTCTTCCTCCCGCAGATGTTCTGCACCAGGCCGGAAGAAATCACCAAAGTTAATGGTCATGCTTCAGCTTAGCTCTGGCGGTGGGATGTGGCGGCTAGCTGGTAGCCACTGCCTGCCGGTTCAGGGGTAAGTCAAGTCGATATCACCTTGATCTACGGCGGTTTCTTCTTTGAACTCCAAAGACCGGTGCCGGCGGTGCCAAGCTGCTCGCCAAGCCAACAACCCGGCCCCCAGAAGGGCGGAACCAAGCGAACCGAACAGTACTCCCGCTTTGACCGCCGCTTGGTGGGGAGAATCGGGGGGGAAAGCCAGCTCGCCTATTAGCAGGGACACGGTAAAGCCGATGCCGCCCACGCAGGCCACCGCCAAAAGGTCCGCCCAGCGGACAGCCGCATCCAAAGCGGCTTTGGTTAACGCCACTAAAGCAAAGGTGGTCAAGAAGATCCCAATTGGTTTACCGAGCACCAATCCGGCCGCAACGCCTTGGGCGGTGGGGTCTGCCGCGGCAGCTTGCAGCGCAGCCGGGTTCAGCTCCACACCGGAAGCAAACAAAGCAAACAGCGGCACTGCCAAACCCGCGGAAATGGGGCGCCAGAGGTGTTCGTAGTAGTCGGTGCGTGGTAGCGGTTGGCTGGAGTCTTGCTGAGGCAGCCGGACTGCTGGGGTGGCGAAACCTAGCAGCACCCCGGAGATGGTGGCGTGCACTCCCGAACTGTGCATGCAATACCAAGCTAGCCCCGCCAGCAGCAGCAATAACACCGCAGGGGGGCGGCGTAACCGCACCACCACCGCGTAGAGAGCTACTGCCCCTAGGGCTCCCCCCAGATACAACAATGAGATTCCGGAAGAGTAAAACACGGCAATCACCACAATGCCCAACAGGTCATCTGCCACCGCCAAAGTGAGCAGAAAAGCCCGTAAAGCGCTAGGTAGGGACCGTCCAAAAGCGGTCAGTACGGCTACCGCAAAGGCTATGTCGGTAGCTACCGGCACCGCCCAGCCGTGGGCAGCGCCTTCGGGGTGCAGCGAGTTGATCAGTAGGTAAATCAGGGCCGGTGCTGCCATACCACCAATGGCGGCTACTACGGGAACTACCGCGGTTGCAAAACGGCGTAGTTGCCCCACTGCCATTTCCCGCTTAAGTTCCAGACCTACCGTGAAGAAGAAAACAGTCAACAAACCGTCTTGGGCCCAGGCCGCCACCGTGAGGTCCAAATGCCCCCAGTGGGGGCCTAGTTGAGTGGTTGAGAGCGCGCGGTAAGAACCGGACCATGGTGAGTTAGCCCAGAACAAGGCCACTAACGCTCCCGCTAGTAGCAGCCAAGCTCCCCAAGATTCTTGCCGTAACGTATCCGCTAGGTTGCGGATAGCCGCTGGAGTGGGCCGCCCTAACACAGTGCGGCGCCGCGGGGAAGTGGATGGAGTCACCGTCCGATTCTGTCACGGGAACCAGACAAGTAACTGGCGGTTGTTGCGACACGCGGTGCCAGGTAATTGTCTCAAAGGGCTGCGGCGCCTAGCGTCATACCGGTATAAATAGGCCTAATTAGCATCGGAGGACCCCGTGGCGGCACCCCAGAATTACCTTGCAGTCATCAAGGTTGTGGGCATTGGCGGCGGTGGCGTCAACGCCGTCAACCGGATGAAGGAAGTGGGGTTGAAAGGCGTTGAGTTTATTGCCATCAACACTGACGCCCAAGCTCTTTTAATGTCCGATGCCGACGTCAAGCTGGACATTGGACGTGAAATTACCCGAGGGTTGGGGGCCGGAGCTGATCCGGAAGTGGGCCGACGCGCAGCTGAAGACCACGCTGACGAGATCCGTGAAGTGCTGGAAGGCGCTGACATGGTCTTTGTGGCCGCCGGCGAGGGAGGCGGTACTGGCACCGGTGGAGCGCCGGTGGTGGCGCGCATCGCCCGGGAGTTGGATGCGCTGACCGTAGGCGTAGTAACCCGTCCCTTCGCTTTTGAAGGCCGCCGCCGTGAAAGCCAAGCCATCTCTGGAATTGAAAAGCTGCGCGAAGAAGTGGACACGCTGATTGTGATCCCCAATGAACGTTTGATGCAGATCTCTGATCCGGGAATATCAGTGTTGGATGCGTTCCATAACGCAGACCAGGTACTCCTCTCCGGGGTTCAGGGTATTACTGATCTGATTACCACCCCCGGAATGATCAACGTGGACTTTGCGGACGTGGAAGCAGTCATGAAGGGAGCGGGGAGCGCTCTGATGGGTATTGGCGTGGCGCGAGGCGAGGACCGCGCGGTGCGGGCCGCGGAGATGGCGATCTCTTCGCCGTTGTTGGAAGCCTCGGTCGATGGCGCCCACGGTGTGTTGTTATGCATTCAGAGCGCCAGCGATATTGGGTTGGAAGAAGTAGGCCGCGGTTCTTCCCTGGTCACTGAAGCTGTTCACCCCGAAGCCAACATTATCTTTGGTCACATTGTGAATGATGCTTTGGGTGATGAAGTGCGGGTTACGGTGATTGCAGCTGGGTTTGATCAGCCTGAACCGGGCCCCTACACCTTGGCTCCACCCGCTGGTAAGAAGACACCAGACCTCTCCGGGGCCCAGCCCGATGCGGCAGTAGCACCGGGAACTGCCGCCCCTGGTAGCGCTCCTGTTCTGGCGCCCCCCGTGGCCCCGGTTTCCCCGGGCGCGCCGTCAGTGACCCCTGTAGCTCCGGCAGCCCCCGTGGCAGAAGCTCCGGCGTCACCGGTTGTCCCGGGGGCTAACCCCGCCGCGGCCCGGCCCGGATTTGCCCCCTCGGTTTTCCGGCCGTCCACGCATGTGCCGCGGAACATGCCGCCTATGAGCGGACTGTTTGCCACCGGTTCGGTAGAAGAGTCCCAACCAGAAAGCGTTGAGCCTGCCACCACCCGGAATCCAACCGAGCCGTTATTTGAAAGTACCCGGCGTTCCCAGTTGCCTCCACCGCCGCCGGCCCCAAAATCTAAAGACGACATCACGGTTCCTGCCTGGCTAAATGAGGACTAACCCACGGTGTGAACGGGCAATATTGCCAACAACCACCGGCAGGAAAGGGAAGTGGTGGCTAGGCAATCAGAACCGGAAGGCCGCCGCAGCCGAGTAATTACGGGAATGGCCGTGGTGCGCGTTTTATCCTGGTTTAGCCTCGCCGGGTGCGTGGTGATGACTGTAGTGACGGCACTATCTGCTCGAAGGTCTGGCGCTGATACCGTCATTTATCTCTCTCTAAGCGTGGCGTTAGCGATCTCATTGATGGCGCTAGAACAAGACAAGAAGAAGTAAACCGCCCTGTACATAAAGCGTTGCGCGGCATCGGCCCATATTTCTAAGCTCCAAGTCAACGTTAGAGTCTGGTATCCGACACGCCGAAGCATTTGCACCATACTTGCTGGTTTAACAACGTAGGTTTCTCTTGGGTTACTTCCCCACCCGATTTAGAAGGAGAATCACCAAAATGGCCGGTTGGATGCAGAACACCGGAAGGAAGCTTGGACTTCTTCCCGCTGACGCTGAGGATTACTACTATGAAGAGACCGATGAGCCTATCGCTGAGGTCACGCCCATTCATGGGGCACGTGCAAGGGCTAACCTGACCGTGGCTGAGCACGCACAACGCATTGTGACGGCTCACCCCCGCAATTGGGATGATGCCAAGGCTATCGGTACCACCTACCGCGAATCAGTTCCGGTGATCATGAACCTATCTCAGGTGAATGACGCCGATGCTCAACGTTTGGTGGACTTCTCAGCTGGGTTAGCGCTCGCTATGAGGGGCAAACTTGAACGGATCACCAAGCAGGTGTTCTTGCTTTCGCCTGCCACGTTGGACGTTTCAGAAGTGGCGTCCGATGCAGGCCGTCGC
>JAISMT010000200.1 GCA_031276585.1 Bifidobacteriaceae bacterium | reverse complement strand
TCAAGACCGCGAGTGGGCTCATCTAGTAACACCACCTGGGTTTGGGTACTTAGCTGGATGGCTAAGGCTAGGGCCAGACGTTGCCCTTCAGACAAGTCCCGGGGGTGGCTTTCCAGCCCGATGCCGGGCCCCAGTTGTTTCAGCAGTGCCACCGCAGAAGGGGAAGGTAATTCCGCTGCCACCGTATTGGCGTAAAACAGGTCAGTGGGACTGGCTGGGACTAAGACCAGATCCGGCCGAGGAGTGGCGGTCTCAGTGGAGTTCCGGCGGCGGGGCCAGCGCCGCCGCCGGGGGGAGTCACCAAGCGGGTCAGGTTCTGCCAAAGCCCACAATAAAGAGGTTTTACCGGAACCGTTACGCCCCATTAGGCCAGTGATCTGGCCCCCATATAGGTTCAGATCTACACCTTTGACCGCTCTAACTGGGCCGGGGTAAACCACTTCAATAGACCGGGCTGCCAATAACGCTTTGACGGAACCAACGTCACCAGCCTCGTCAAAGACGGAACCACCTACCAAAGCGGTGGTAGCGGCATCGGGCGTGGTGTCTTTGACCGTGGTAGCGGCGTCGGCGGTGATTTTATTGGCGGTAGGGGGCTGGGGGCCGATGGCGTTACCTTCCGTTGCGTCCCCTGTACTGAAACGTAACTTGGATACAGCCCGCCGCGCTTCCCGCACCGTGAGCGGAAGCGGATCCAAATGCAGAGCCCGAGCTAACCGAATCAGCGGGGGAGCAACCGGACTATCCGCCAACTGGAGACGCGGCGGGCCTATATCCACCGTGCCATCTGAATGCACCCGGACAATATGGTCCGCGAACTGGATAACCCGCTCCAGCTTGTGTTCCGCCATCAGGACTGTTAAATCCAGATCATCCACCAAGCGCGCCAAAGCGGACATCACGTCTTCTGCCCCCGCCGGGTCTAAAGCCGAAGTAGGTTCATCCAAAACCAAGATCTGCGGATGGGGAGTTAACGCCGCACCAATAGCCACCCGTTGAGCCTCCCCAGCGGAAAGCGCAGCCGGATCCCGTTTCCGCAAACTAACTAGCCCTAACAAGACCAAAACCTCTTCAAGCCGGGCCCGCATGGTGGCAGGTGAAGTGCCCAACTGCTCCATGGCGTAAACCAACTCATCCTCCACCCGGTCAGTAGCAAAACCAGCAAAAGGATCCTGACCCACATAACCCACCAAATGGGCTAACGCTCGGGGCGGATGGTCCCGAGTAGAAAAACCGCTAGATTCACCAGCACGCCCGCCGCCCAGAATTACCTGGCCACTCATAGTGCCACCAGTGAAGTGCGGTACCAAGCCGTTCACGGCTTTCAACAAGGTAGATTTTCCAACTCCAGTGGGCCCAGTAACCAGAGCCAACTCACCGGCCGCAAGATGCAGATTGACATGCTGAAACACCGGACTAGCCCCGCTAAGGTTCTGGGAGTTTGACGCTTGAACCAAGTTTTTCTGACCCGGGACGTCTCCGGTGGTGTAGCTAAAAGTAACGTCCTGAAAGCGGATCACGCTGGTAAACCTGCCCATTGCACGGTGGTGCCGGGAGCTGCGCCGCGTTGCCAGCGTAAGGCCCACGCTGGAGCTGCCGCCAGAAACAGGCCCGCCACCGCCGGCCAAGGCAAAGGTGGCCACACCAAAGCACCGGGGTTAAGCACCTCGGCACTAGTCAGCGGTATGGAAACAGCTAATCCGCCTACAGCCGCCAACGCACTGGCCACTACCGCCCATTCGATGCCGCCCCACGGTTCCCGCCGCAAGCGAGTGGTGCGTACGTCTCGCCCCAAAATACGTAACAGCCCTACCCCCAGCACGCAGGCTGCCACCAGCAACACCCAACCTCGCCCGGGCTGGCTGCCAGTCAAAGCTAGAGCTCCCGCAGCACTAAGCAACAAAGCTACACACGCTATACCCGCCCGCAGCACCCGCCCCCCAGTTGAAACGTTGCGGCTGGTAGAACCGTAACCCCGGGATTCTAAAGAAGCCGCTAACTCTAAAGAACGGTCCAATGCATCCGCTAATACCGGGAACACTATTCGCAAAATCGAGTTGTGCCGTGACTGGGTTGGCGCTCGCAACCGAGCAGCCCGCCGCACGCGCCGTAAAGACAACGCCAAAGCAGGAAACACGGTCAAGGTCACCACCACCGCAGTGCCCACTTGCCGCAGCGCCCCTGGTAAGGCGGCTAAAACCCTTTTAGGGCTAGCTAATACATTGGCTGCGCCTACCGCCAGCATCAGGCTAGCCAAACGCAAACCGTCCCGGAGTCCCAAATAAAGGCCATCCCAAGTTACCGGACCCAACAAAACCAGTGCACCACCGGGCAGACGCCAAGCGGGAAGATCTAGAGCCACCGGCCCGGCCCCCCCGCCCGCAGCCCCAAACACCACCCTAAACCCCACCCGGATCACCACCACTATGACAGCTAGCAGTACATAAAACCGCAAAGTCAAGGCCCAAGGTGTGGCAGGGCGGCAAACCACAGCAACCGTCAATGTCACACTGGCTATCAGCACTAAAAGCAGGGGATTAGTGGTTTGAGAAGCTCCTCCAGCCAAAGCCAGAGCCCAAAACCACCAGGCCCCCGGATGAATCTGAACGTTAGGTTGCACGGCGCTGCCTTGCACGGGCCATCCAAAAAGCCCAAACCGCTGCCACTCCCACTAGACCTAACGCAAACAGGGTGGCAGTTGGTCCGGAAGGATCTCCTGGGGGTTCAGTACTCCCTTTGGAGACAGTAGTGTTGCCCCCCGCACTACTAGAGGCGGCGGCAGACCAGCTGGTAGTAGAACTGGAAAAGTTTGCTCCCAGTTGCAGCGGGTTAGAACTGGGTGGTTGGCCGGCACCAAACACCCAAGCTAAAACCGAATCAACCGGGGTTTGAAGTGTGGCCACTCCCACATTGGAGTAGGTCCAAGAATCAGACTGAACTATCCACAAAGACCAATAAGCGTCTGCTGGTGCCCCGTTGCAGGGATTGGGGTAACCATTAATCTGACATACAAACCCCACCTGTTGGGGAACAAACTCATAGCTGAAGCCAGCGGCCACCATTGCATCCAAGCCAGAATCAGGGCTACCCGGAACGCAGCGAATA
>JAISMT010000074.1 GCA_031276585.1 Bifidobacteriaceae bacterium | reverse complement strand
TGTAAGGCAAACTAAAGCGACTTAAAGAACGTTTCACCAGTTCCCGGCAAGCTGCTGCTGAGGAAACCGCTTCCCCCATATACAAATGCAGTACCGTGCCGCCGGTGTATTTGCGTTGCAGCTCGTCTTGCAGTTCCAGGGCGGTAAACGGGTCATTGGTGAAGCCCACCGGTAACTGTGAGGAGTTGGTGTAATACGGGTTGGTGGGGGTTCCGGCCTGAATAATTCCGGGAAACCGAGCCCTGTCTTCCTTAGCGAACCGGTAGGTAGCGCCCTCGGCTGGGGTGGCTTCCAAGTTATACAAATGCCCCGTGGATTCTTGGAATTCCACCATCCGCGAGCGCACATGATCCAACACTCGCAGCGCTAAGGCACGGCCTGCGGGCGAGGTGATATCCCCGCGTTCCGGCGCGGCATCGGCCGTAAGTCTTAACGCGGCATCGGCTGTAAGTCTTAACGCCGCATCGGCTGTAAGTCTTAACGCGGCATCGACGCCTGTACCTAACCGCGCGGCACCGTCCGCTAACCCCCGTGCGCCAGCGGCCTTTTGCCCCTCCGGTAGGTCCCCAGCGGCAGCTAAACCACCGGCGGCCCCACCCGCAGCAAAAAAGTTGCGCGCCATCTCGTTCAAACCATTCACGCCGATGGTAGAAAAATGGTTACGTAACGTGCCCAAATAGCGTTTGGTGTACGGGAACAAACCCTGGTCAATCAAACGCTGAATCACTTTGCGTTTGACCTCGAGCGAATCGCGCGACAACTCCAAGAGCCGGTCCAAGGCCCGCAACAAACCGGCCTCATCGCCAGCATACAAATAGCCCAAACGAGCACAATTGACCGTCACCACGCCCAACGAGCCAGTTTGTTCCGCCGAACCAAACAAACCGTTACCCCGTTTCAACAACTCCCGCAGATCCAGCTGCAAACGGCAACACATGGAACGGATTTGATTGGGCTTCAACTCCGAGTTGATGAAGTTCTGAAAATAGGGCAAACCATATTTAGCGGTCATCTGGAACAGCCGCTCCGCCCCTTCCGAATCCCACGGGAAATCCGGGGTGATGTTATAGGTAGGGATAGGGAACGTGAACACCCGCCCACTAGCATCCCCCTGCGTCATCACCTCAATGTAAGCGCGGTTAATCAAATCCATCTCAGCTTGCAGCTCACCGTAAGTGAAGTCCTGGGTTACACCCGCAATAACCGGCCGGTCCGAGCGCAGATCCTCCGGGCAAGTCCAATCGAACGTCAAGTTGGTGAAGGGGGTTTGGGTACCCCAACGGGAAGGCACATTCAAGTTGTAGATCAACTCCTGGACACATTGGAGCACTTCGTTGTAACTCATGTGATCTACCCGCACATAGGGCGCCATATAGGTGTCAAAAGAACTAAACGCTTGCGCACCCGCCCATTCGTTTTGCAACGTACCCAAGAAGTTCACAATCTGCCCCACGGCAGAAGAAAAATGTTTAGGCGGCCGCGCCTCCACCTTGCCCGGCACCCCGTTGAGCCCCTCCTGCAGTAAAGTGCGCAAAGACCAGCCGGCACAGTAGCCACTTAACATATCCAGATCATGAATGTGCAGGTCACCCTCGCGGTGCGCTTGCCCAACGTCCGGCGCATAAACGTGCGAAAGCCAATAGTTGGCAATCACTTTCCCGGAAGTATTGAGGATCAACCCACCCAACGAGTACCCCTGATTAGCGTTGGCGTTAACCCGCCAATCCGAGCGGTCCAAATACTCATTGATGGAACTTTCCACATCCACCACCACCCGCACATCTTCCCGCAGCCGCGAATGTTGCGCCCGGTACACAATGTAAGCCCGCGCAGTAGCCAAATACCCGGCGTTCATTAAAGTAAGTTCCACCAGGTCTTGGATGTCTTCCACGCCTGGTTCGGGTTTACTGCCGGCCAGTAGTTTGCGGGCCACAAACCGCGCTAACAGGTGGGCTTCAGCGCCATCGAACTCGCCGGTAGCCGCGCCCGCCCGAGTGATAGCCCGCGTGATCCGCTCCAAGTTGAACGGCACTTTACGTCCGTCCCGTTTGGTTACGGTAGTGATTACTTGCCCGATGCCGTGCGCTACTTCCCCTACGTTGGGGTCTAAATCAGTGGCTGGGTTGGGAGTCTTTGGAAGTGTCATCCTGTGGGTCTCACCTTTTCTGGTTCAAACAGGTCCGGCGGGGGATGCGGTGCTAAGGACTTAACTGGGAGGGAGCAGAGTCAACTCCGGCTAAGGTGGGTTGGTGCGCTCGCGCTTGGTGTGTCCCTAGGGCCGGCGTCCCGCGCGCCGGTGGGCCTCGCCGTGGGCGCCGTGCCCACGGCAGCTGGCAGGTCTTCGGACTGATGGGCGCTGGCCCTGTGGTTCAGGGCGTTTCCTACCTGTCCGCTGCTTCCCAAACCGGTTTTAGACCTGGTTCAGTGCGTCTGTGCGGACGTCGTTCCCACTTACCGCTGCGGGGCAGTCCCGGATTCTCACCGGGTTCCCGTGTCATTCTGGGGGTGGAGCCACGGTGTGGTTTCCAAACCCAAAGCGACCGCCCTTGCGGGCGACCAGCATGCCAACAGACTACTACATCTAGTGCCGTTTTTAGTGTGAGACGCAACATGTTGCTGTTTTTAGGTTTGCATCTAAGCGGCGGTAAGTAACTATTTCAAGCGGTAACAAACAACTGGCCTAGGCGCTCGCGAAGCCCTACTGGCACCCGCCGCCACAGGCGTTTCAACAACGGCGGGCGGGCCGCCACCGGGCGGATCAATGCGGCGAACAGTTCTTGCCAGCGTTGAGCTAAACGTTCCTCTGAGAAACACTGCATCCGTTCCCAGGCGCTGGTAGACAACTCTTGTTTGGCGGCGGCCGAGAGACCCAAATAGTCAATTAGTTGGCGAGCTAAAGCCGGTTCATCCCCTGGTGGTACCAAAAACCCGTCTACTCCAGGGCGAATCATGTCCGCCGGGCCATATTTGATGTCGAACGCCAAACAGGGAGTCCCCGCCGCCATCGTCTCCATTAGTGCCAACGGGAACCCTTCCCACCGTGAGGTCAGCAACGAGCATTCCGCTTGCCTAAAAATGGGCTCCATCTGATTGGTGTAGCCGGCTAAACGGACGGCATCGGCCAACCCCAATTGATTTATCAGGGTCTTTAGCTCAGATTCCTTAGGTCCGTTACCCCAAACCTCTAAGTGGGCCTCAGGATGGGCCCGCCGCACGGAGCTAAAAGCTCGAATGGCGCTGGCCACGTTTTTCTCCGGACTGAGCCGAGTTGCCATCACCACTTTGCCCGGTATCCGCTGGTCGAACTGGGGTGGTCCCGGCGGCACTATGGCGTGGGGAATCACATGAATACGTTCCGCTGCCCCGAAGCGTTGCACTATGTCCGCCTTCTGGGCTTGAGTCAACACCACCAACGCATCCAGCCGGTTCAAGTGTTTGAGCGCAAACCGGTTCCCAGTGCGAATAGTGGAACCATCGGGGCGTAAATGAACCGAATGGAACACCAGTATTTTGCGGGCAAACCGGTTCTCTAAAGTCAGTAACGCTTTGTCCAACAGGCGAGCTTCGCCCACCAAATAGGTCACGGGGGGACGAGTCAATTCGTTGATGAAATGGCGCCGGAAACCATCCATGGTTTGGAACCTTTGCTCCTGCGTGGTTCCGGGTTCTAAAACCACTTGGTGAGCCGAATCCGGTAGAGCACCTACCGTCATACCGCCTACACTGCTAAACCCGCCAGACCCATAGGAGGTGCCGTCAACACGCCAACTTGGAGCTTCACCGGCTGGGATCAAAGAACGGCATTGGTAAACCGTTCCATCTGGGCATTGGTAAAACCGCCTAACTGGTTGGCCTTCCACACTCACGGTGCAGGCGTAAGGAGCTCCGGCGGCATCGTAGGCAGTTTTGGTTTCATAGCGCGGCAAATCGGTGCAAGCGATAGCCAACACCTCATCTACTGGCAGACCGGTACGGTGCTTAGCGACCAGTGCGCGGTAATGGTGGTTCAGGTTTATTAGGCGAATCGACTCATCCAAGGCGTAACGGTCCCGGATTTCGCGGGCCACCTGCTCAAACTCCACCGCATCATGGAACGTGGCTATCACCGGGGTGATCTTGGCTTGTTGATGCAGAATACGGGCTTTACGCAGCAGGGATGCGGTGAGTCCTCCGTGGTCGGCATCTAAACGGCTGGTGAGTAAGACATAGTGCAACGCGGCTTCCCCCCGAGTCGAGTATTAGCAAATCGGGGCCACCCTAACAAGACCGCTCGAGCCTGGCCTCACCCTTTGGGGTTAGTCCACGTTGCCCTGCGTACTACTGGGGTACACCCGCGTTCAACCACGCTACACGCTCCCAAACCCATCTACGTGCGGGTGGTCCGCAGGTAGGTGGGGTGGGTGGGGTCAAGATGGGCTGTAATCGGGTCGGGATCCTATCTACGTGCGGGTGGTCCGCAGGTAAGTTGACTTCCCACTCACCTAATCCCATCTACGTGCGGGTGGTCCGCAGGTAGGTGGGGTTGATGGGGTCAAGATGGGCTGGAATCGGGCTGGGATTCCATTTACGTGCGGATGGTCCGCAGGTAGGTGGGGTGGGGAGGTCAGGACGGGTTGAAATGGTTGGGGTCGAGTCCGGTATCTCACCTATGTGCGGATGGTCCGCAGGTAGGTTGACTTCCCGCTCGCCTAATCCCATTTACGTGCGGGTGGTCCGCAGGTAAGTTGACTTCCCACTCACCTAATCCCATCTACGTGCGGGTGGTCCGCA
>JAISMT010000034.1 GCA_031276585.1 Bifidobacteriaceae bacterium | reverse complement strand
CGTGTGGGAAGTGCAAGGCCGCGGTGAATTAGCGTTAGCTGTGCTGGTAGAGCAGATGCGCCGGGAAGGCTTTGAACTCACGGTAGGTAAACCCCAAGTGGTGACAAAAGAAGTAGATGGGGTGGTGATGGAACCCATGGAACGTCTCACGGTAGATGTGCCGGAAGAGTACCTGGGTACGGTGACCCAGCTACTGGCGGTACGTAAAGGCCGCATGTTGGAAATGTCCAACCACGGTTCGGGTTGGGTACGGATGGAGTTCCAAGTACCGGCCCGGGGGTTGATTTCTTTCCGGACCCAGTTTTTGACCGAGACCCGGGGGACCGGGATCGCTTCTTCCATTGCGGACGGTTACCAACCCTGGGCAGGGCCTATTGAGCTGCGTAACACTGGTTCCATGGTGGCTGACCGCGCGGGGGTGGCCACGCCTTACGCCATCACAGCTCTCCAGGAGCGCGGTAAATTCTTTGTGGCTCCCACTGAGGAAGTCTATGAAGGCATGGTGGTAGGGGAAAACCCCCGTAATGAGGACATGGACGTGAACATCACCCGGGAAAAGAAGCTCACCAATATGCGTTCTTCTACCGGGGACGAGTTGGAGCGCCTCACCCCGCCCCAGCGTCTAACTTTGGAAGAATCACTAGAGTTCGCCGCAGTGGATGAATGTGTGGAAGTAACCCCCGAGATTACCCGTATCCGCAAAGTAGAGCTTTCCGCCGAAATTCGGGGTAAAACCCGCGGCCGGGCCAAACGGGGGACGCCATAGCCGCCCAGCTGGTCCGGGCGGTTGGGAAAGGCGGACCCTGGGCCTTAGGAGCTTTTGTTGCCACGCTGTTTGTTTCGGTGTGGCACCGCACCTATGCGGTATTCGGTGGCGGTTTTGACCTGCCGCTGGGACTCGTTTTGGGCTGGTTGGCGTTGGCCGGATTAGCGGTTGCCGGGCGGGCGGTGGCAGGTTGGGTTGGGCTAGTGGGAGTAGCTGTGGGAGTCTTTATGGGCGCCCAAGCCGTTACCTGGAAAGGCCCCGGCGGAGATCTTTTGGTCCAAGGGGACTTGACTGGTGCAGCTTGGGCGTTAGGCGCCCCAGTGATCACACTGGTGGCAGCGTTCCTACCAGCGCGGTGGTTTAATTCCTCTCGAGCGGACTAAGACTAAACTAGACCGCGTGGTACAGCAGCGGACGGATGAATAATGGCAAATCACCAGGAGAACCCCACTGGAGAGACCCCAGTTCCGCTGACACGCCGCTCCCGGAACGTTACTAAGCCTCTTCCTGTCCGGGCAGTACGCCGGCATTCCCGTAGCGCACCGACTGCCAGAAGACGGTGGTGGTTGCTTTCGCTGGGAATTGTTTTGGTCATATTGACTTTGGGTTATCTAGGTGCCTGCTATGCGCTCGCGGACCGTATTCCCAAAGGCGCCACCGTGGCGGGAGTATCCATTGGTGGTTTAGAACGCGAGGCCGCTATAGAGCTTTTAGGTAAAGAACTAAATGGTCCAGCTCGCGAACCAGTAACCGTGGCCGTGGGAGAACAAAAGGCCACTTTAGATCCGGTGGTTGCCGGTCTAGGTTTCTCGGCCGAACATACCGTGGACGGGCTTACCGGCTTGAATTTTGCTCCGGGGCGCCTCTGGCGCCATGTGATGGGCATTGGGGCAGTGCCGCCCGCTTTAGTAGTGGATTCCAAAGCATTAGAAGGTGCCTTGGGTCAGATTGCATCCCAAACCAGGGTAGAACCCCAAGATGGTGCCCTCTCGGTGGCTAAAGGCACCATTGAGACCACACCACCGCAGTATGGCTTAGCGTTAGAACTAGAAGGCGCGGTCCGCTTAGCGCGGCAAGAATTCTTGGTGGGGCGCCAACCTTGGAAATTACCGGTAAAAGAACAAGTCCCCCACATTGGGCAAGGCCAGCTAGACCAAGCGGTTAGCCGGATAGCAAAACCCCTACTATCCGGGCCGGTTTCAATAGAGGTGGCGCAAAACACCGTGGAATTGCCGGCAAAAGACTTAGCCGCGGCTGCCCAAATAAAGCCTGCTGCGGACGGAAAAAGCTTGATTCTAGGATGGGATCAACCACTATTAGTAGCCCAAGTGGATAAGCGGTTACCGGAGGGAGTAGTTACCCACCCGGTTGATGCCCGCTTTGGTTTTGAGAACGGCCAGCCTGTAATTCTGGACGGGACTGCTGGTACCGCCCTGGACCAAGATGCTCTGGTTGAGGCTATGACCAAGGCAGCCACCGCCGAAGGCTCAGCACGGGTGGCTTCAGTTCCACTAGTAACTAAAGACCCAGCCGCCGGAAAAGCCGAGCTAGAACAAATGGGGATCAAAGAAGTGGTGGGGCGTTTCGAAACCCAAGCTACTTCCAACGTTGACCGCACCAAAAATCTGCGCAAAGCCGCTGAAATGGTGACTGGCACCCTTGTACCGCCCGGTGAAACTTTCTCCCTGAACCAAGCACTGGGCCACCGCAGCGCTGAAACGGGTTGGTTTGATGCCGGGGTAGTAATAGACGGCGTGGCTCAAGACGGTATTGGGGGCGGGCTTTCCCAGTTTTCCACCACGTTATACAACGCGGCTCACCTAGCCGGGATGGTGGATGTAGAACACACACCGCACTCCAACTATTTTTCGCGTTACCCCATGGGGCGGGAAGCCACCATCTGGGAAGGCCAGATTGACAACGTGTTCAAAAACGACACCCCCTATGGTGTGGTGTTACGAGCCGGAGTCACCGATGATCTCAAAGTCTGGGTGGAACTATGGTCTACCACCCATTGGAAAGTAGAAGCAGAAATCGGCAAGGCTTACGCCCACACCCAACCCCAAACCATTGAATCCACGGCGGCCGATTGCAAACCCCAGACCGCAGGCGGGGCCGGCTTCCAGGTGGACTATTGGCGCATCAAAACCGGTCCGGACGGTAAAGCCCAAAATAAAGAAACCTGGCATTGGCGCTACGACCCCATGAACGCCATCGTCTGTAATAAACCGCGAACTGACTAAACGGGTTGGCTTAGAAGTATGGTGTTTAACCACATTTCGCACCCCCCGTTGACGGGGAACCACAACGTTCTGACCTGAGGAAACAGGCAAAGTGAACGCTGTTTGAAGCCTAGGAATCTTAGATCAATCACCGGATTCTTGGGCTGTTAGGCTGGAGCTGTGACCTATGTGATAGCGCAGCCCTGTGTAGACGTGAAAGACCGGGCTTGTGTGGACGAATGCCCGGTGGATTGCATCTATGAGGGCGCTCGCTCCCTATATATCCATCCTGATGAATGCGTCGATTGTGGCGCCTGTGAGCCGGTATGTCCCACGGTAGCCATTTTCTATGAAGATGATGTTCCCCCCGAATGGGCTGACTATGTTCAAGCTAACGCCCAGTTTTTCCAATCGTTGGGATCCCCCGGTGGAGCGGCCCGGACCGGACCGGTAGGCTTCGACCCGCCCTTGGTAGCCCAATTACCACCTCAGGTTTGAACATCGTGGGATTTGAAACCAGCTTACTGCCGCTTTTCCCCTGGGATACTTTGGCGCCGTTCAAACGGGAAGCGGCGGCGCACCCCGACGGTCTGCTTGATTTCTCCGTGGGCACTCCAGTGGACCCCACGCCGGAACTGGTACGTGAAGCGTTGGCCAATGCCGCTAATTCACCCGGATACCCACCCACCATTGGTACTCCAGAATTGCGGCGCAGCATCGTGCGGTATTACCAGCGCCACCGCGGGGTGCCGGATCTCCCCGAAACTGGAGTGTTGCCCACCGTGGGGTCTAAAGAAATGGTGGCTGTGCTACCTGCGCTTTTGGGCGTACAACCCGGAGAAGCGGTGGTGCATCCCCCGGTGGCGTATCCCACCTATGACGTGGGGGCACGTCTAACCGGAGCCACGCCGGTACCAGCTGCTTCGCCGGCTGCCGTACCAGAAGAAACGGCGGAAAGGGTGCGTTTAGTGTGGCTGAACTCGCCCGGTAACCCCACCGGTGCGGTGCTCTCCGTGGAGCAGCTACGTCAGTGGGTGGAATGGGCCCGATACCATGGCGCCGTGGTGGCGGCCGATGAATGCTACGCCGCCCTGGCTTGGGATGAGCCGTGGGCCAGCCAAGGTGTGCCGTCAATTCTTGATCCGCGAGTACGGGGCGAGTCTTGGGATGGGTTATTGGCGTTGCACTCGCTTTCCAAGGAATCCAACGTTGCGGGGTACCGGGCTGCTTTCCTAGCGGGGGACCCAGAGCTGGTGGGCACGCTATCCCAGGTGCGTAAACACATGGGTATGATGCTTCCCGCACCGGTACAGGCGGCTATGGTGGCCGCTTTGGCCGATGACGCTCACGTGGCCGCTCAGCGTGAGGTATACCGGCGGCGGCGGGAAGTATTAGCAACAGCCATAACGCGAGCCGGCTACCAAATTGAAGGTTCTGGAGCTGGGCTTTACCTCTGGTTTACCAACCCTAATGGTCAAAACTGTTGGAACACGGTGGCCGAACTATCGGCTCGAGGTATTTTGGTAGCCCCCGGAGAGTTTTATGGCCCGGCTGGCCAGCGGTTTGTGCGTCTCGCACTGACCGCCACTGATGCGGCATGCGCTGAGGCCGCCAAGCGGTTGCTATAAACTGTGCCAAGAAGCGCTAAAGAACAGCTGGTATTGACCTAGTGTGCTGGTGACTACTTCGGTCACCCCAACCATTAACGGTGCCTGTTGTTTGTGTTTCTTTAGGTCAGCGTGTCACGCTGACCACGTTGCTGCATTCAGAACGCAGCCATAACGGCCGCGTTCCTAGAAAAGGGGGGTGTCAAGTCTATGGCCAACAACGAATTACCGGCAGTACAGCTAACGGTGGGGGAGTCCACGTTAGACCTACAAACTGAGGTCGCAACCCAGGGTAACCCTGGGATCCGAATCACGCCGCTGTTGCAACAGACTGGCATGGTGGCGTTGGACCCGGGGTTTCTAAACACAGCGGCCTGCACCTCGCAGATCACCTATATTGACGGCCAAAACGGGGTGCTGCAATACCGGGGTTACCCCATAGAACAACTAGCTAGTCAATCCACTTTCCTCGAAGTCGCGCTGCTATTGATCCGGGGTGAACTGCCCAGCCGATCAGAGTTGGAGGCCTTCGAAGCCCGGATCGATAAACACATGTACTTATCGGACGATTTCCGGCAGATCTTTTCTGTGATGCCGCGCCGGGCCCACCCCATGGCCACGTTGGGAGCTGCCATCAACATGATGGCCGGGTTTTACCCCGAGTCTCTGGATCCGCTGGATCCGTCCGCGGTGCGGTTGGCTACCGCTTTGATGCTCGCCAAAATGCCCACCATCATCAGCTATATCTACCGCCGAGCCCAAGGCAACGCCCTGCTCTACCCGCAGCACGGTCAAAGTTATATTGCAAACTTTGCCCGCATGACCTTCCAACTTCCAGGGGAACGTTTCGAAGTGCCGGAAGTATTTTTCCGCGCTCTTGACACGCTGCTCATTCTGCACGCGGATCACGAACAGAACTGTTCCACTTCTTCCGTTCGCATGATCGGTTCGGCTCAAGCCAACCTGTACATGTCAGTTTCCGGAGGTGTCTCGGCGCTTTCTGGCCCGCTGCACGGCGGCGCCAATGAAGCCGTGTTGGACATGCTTTCCCACATTCGTGATAACGGTATTGACCCTAAAGATTTCATGAACCAGGTCAAGAATAAACAATCTGGGGTCAAGCTGATGGGGTTTGGGCACCGGGTATACAAGAGCTACGACCCGCGTGCGGCCATAGTAAAACAACAGGCCGATGCCGTTTTGGCGGCCTTAGGGGTACGCGATGAGTTGTTGGATATTGCTCACGAGGTAGAACAGGTAGCGTTGAGCGACGATTACTTTATTGAACGCCGCCTCTATCCCAACGTGGATTTCTACACCGGGATTATCTACCGGGCTATGGGATTCCCGGCCTCTATGTTCACGCCCTTGTTTGCTTTAGGGCGTTTGCCGGGTTGGATAGCCCAATGGCGGGAGATGATTACTGATCCGGCTGGGAAGATCGGCCGTCCCCGCCAGGTTTACGTGGGTCCCACCCAACGGGATTACGTACCACTCGACCAACGCCCAGCCTAGACGTCTAGAAATCAGAAATCAGCAGCACCTTGTTCTAGCAGGTATTGCTGCAGCAGAGGCATGGCGAACCGTAACTCGCCCCGTCCGGCCGGCTCGATTAACTGGTTGGCAATAAGCCGCGATCGGTATTTGTTAACATGACCTCGGCTGCGTCTCAGGCGTTCCGGTAACACGGACACTTGAGTTACGCAAGAAGTATCTATAGCCATGGCGCGCAGGAAGTCACGGTCTCCGCCAGCTAAATCGGCTAGAGCCGGTTCCACCACCAACCGGTACGCAGTTTGTTTAGCGTGTTCCAAAGCCAAACCAGCTTGATGAGCATCGATCCAGCTCGAATCTGGATCCGCCTGCCAAAGTTCAAATCCCACCACCTGAACTAAGAACGGGTAGCCCTGAACAGCATCGGCCGCTAGATCCAAGGCGTCCAGAGCTATGCTGCGGCCGTTTTGCTGAATCGGCTCTTGAATGGCTGCTTTGACTTGACCGGGAGTCAACGCTCCCAGCGTGAAACGTTCTGCCCGGCGGAGGTAAGTCAGCACGTTCTCGTTCAACAATCCCGAAATTGAGTAAGGTAAACCGGCCGCAGCAAAAGCTACCTGCAGTCCTTGGCGGAAGCACTGTTGGATGGCATGGAACAGCGGTTTGAGTTCTTCGACCTCGTCCCGGTGGACCTCATCCAAACTCACAAACAGACCAGAACTCTCTTCAGTCAAAACGCGAGCGAGTTGTTGAAACTCGGATCCGAGTGCTGGTTCTACTGGGCGTTTAGGGGCCACCTGGCGGGCTAGGCCTGCTCCGAAACCTAGCACCGAAGCATTTACGCCGGTTACTGCGCCCTTGGCAGCTTGCTTCTCATGAGCGGCGAGCAGTGCCGGAAGCACTGAATAGGTCAATTCTTGAACCAGTCCAGGGCGTACTATCTCCGAGATTACTACCCATCCCAACCCGATGGCCGTGGTTTCCAATTGATTGAGTAGCACAGTTTTCCCGGTACCTCTGGGGCCAGTTACCAATACGGCTCGGGCCGGATCCCCAGGGTTGCGCTGCAGTGCACGTTGCACGGCGGTAACCTGGGCATCTCTACCTACCATCAGGGGAGGAGTGATCCCGAAGGTGGGGGTGAAGGGGTTATGGCTCACGGCAGGCTCCTTTCTGTTGCTAGGTGAATTAGTCTTTCACTGTCTTTCACTGTCTTTCACTGTCTTTCACTGTCTTTCACTGTCTTTCACTGTCTTTCACT
>JAISMT010000005.1 GCA_031276585.1 Bifidobacteriaceae bacterium | reverse complement strand
AAAGGAACTGATTGTTACCGCCGGCGGTAAAAACGTGGCCCCCGCCCTGCTGGAAGACCGTTTACGCGGCCACCCCTTGGTTTCTCAAGTGGTAGTAGTGGGAGACGGCAAACCATTTATTGGTGCGCTAGTCACGCTGGATGCCGAGATGCTACCTGGTTGGCTCGCTAACCACGGCCAACCGCCACTGAGCGTGACGGAAGCCCTCCGGGACCCCGCAGTGTTGGCTTCGCTGACTCGGGGGGTGGCTCGCGCTAATCAGGCGGTTTCCCGGGCTGAATCAATCCGCAAATTTGTGGTCTTAGATACCGATTTCACGGAACTAAACGGCCTTCTCACGCCTTCGTTGAAAGTGAAACGCGACCGGGTGTTGCAACTGTATGCCAGTCAGGTGGAGGAACTGTATACGGATGGCCCCAACAGCGGCACTTCAGTGCCCCAACCGTGAGCAGCTCCGTTACAGTGGACTCCATGCGTTTTCGAACTGCTGCCTTGGTGGCTGCCTTAGCACTTGTATTGACCGCTTGTGGAGATTCTAAAAACCAGGGGGAGAATGCTAAACCCCATCCCGATAAGGGCACAGTACCAGCGGTGTTACTACCGCAACCGAAGGAATCAGATGAGCCGCCGGAAGGTTTGGACGAGGTGCTCAAAACCCAGGGTAAGCCGGATGACGGTTGGCTCTCAGCCCCTTGGGCTCAAGCAGCGAAAGACCAAAAAAAGTCCACTGATTTGGCCATTATCTACGTGGATGGGGACACTAAGTGTTACGGCCACGCTGGCTTCACCTTGGATGAAAGCAGTTCTAAGGTCACGGTGGGTTCTTACGTGAAAAAGGTGGAGGGCGCCAAAGACTGTCCCAAGAACCCGGCCGGCGCCTTCAAATGGGGCACCGTAAAGCTGGCGGAACCCCTGGGGGACCGGGAGCTGGTCCATGAGGGTATAGATCAGCAGTACAGCGATTTCACGTGGGATAAGTACGTGCAGCAGAAAGCCAAACCCGAAGCCCCCGCCTCCACTACGGCCCCGGCTGCGGATTCTGCTAGTGCCTCGGCTAGTACAGCGGCCAGCCCCGCCGAGGAGTGACATGATTACCGCAGTGGTGCTGGTTCATGCTGAATCTAGCCAGATTCCCGAGGCCGCCCAGGCCATCGCGAAGGTACCTGGGAGCAGTGAGGTTTATTCGGTGACCGGTGACGTGGATCTGATTGCGGTAGCTAAGGTACGCCGCCATGAGGACCTGGCGGAAGTGATTGCGGACCGGGTGGCCAAAACCCCCGGGGTGGTGTCTACCCAGACCTTCATCGCTTTCCAAACCTACTCCGCCCAAGACTTAGAACAAGCCTTTGACCTGGGGTTAGGCGACTAAAACACCTTACAAAAGTTCCTGGTTGCGCTCGAATCTTTCTGCGGGGACCCTGGGTAAGAAAAAGACGGCTCAAACGTCAAAGTTTCAGCCCCCTAGTGGTCTAGCGAGGCTAGAGGTTTTTGGCTAGTGGACCTATGCGGAACGGCTGGCCGCTACCCAACGGTCCAGCACTTGTGCCGCCTGACCTTCGTCGAGCGCTACTTGAGCTAGTTCCATTCCGGCTTGCAAGCGCTGCACCAAGGAACCTCCCACTAGTCCAGCCCGTTCCCCTAAAGCCACCAGCCCGGCGGCCGCATTCAACACCACGGTGTCTCGGACCGGCCCGGTTTCCCCGTCTAGAACGCGGCGGGCCACCTGGGCGTTGTGCGCGGCATCGGCCCCGCGGAGCTGTTCTACCGTGATGGGCGTTAAACCTAAATCAGCCACCGGGTCTATTACGGCGGCCTGCACCTCCCCTTGCCGGGCTTCCCAAACTTGCACCGGGCCGGTGGCGGCCATCTCATCTAAACCGTCTTTCAGGCCCCTAAACACCAACGCTTCTCCCCCTCGTCCGGCTAACACTCCGGCCATGAGGGGCGCCATACGCTCGTCGGTGCAGCCAATGGCGGCAGCTCGGGGCCGCGCCGGGTTAGTCAGGGGACCCAGAAAATTGAACACGGTGGCTACCCCTAGTTCCCGCCGCGCCACCGCAGCGTGCCGCATGGAGGGGTGGAAAACTTGCGCAAACAGGAAAGCCACGCCTACCTGGTCAAATACTTGCTGAATCTGTTGGGGTGGGAGGGAAAGGTTGACGCCTAAGGCTTCTAGGACATCGGCGCTACCGGATTTGGACGATGCCGCCCGGTTACCATGCTTTACTACCTTGGCTCCCGTACCGGCTATGACTAGGGCCGCCATGGTTGAGATGTTGACCGTGAAAGCGCGGTCCCCCCCGGTGCCCACAATGTCTACCGCGTCAGTGGGTAGATCAACCGGCAGCGCGTGGTTCAACATGGATTGGGCTAGACCGCTCAACTCCACCACGGTTTCCCCTTTAGCCCGTAAAGCCACCAGGGTGCCCGCTAGTTGGACCGGGGAAGCATTGCCGTTCATCACCTCGTCCATGGTCCAAGCAGCCTCAGCAGCCGTGAGGTCCTGGCCCTGCAACAAGGTGCCTATTACTTCCGGCCAAGAAGTCACGGCTTTTCACCTAATGTAGGTGCGGGTGTGGTCCGGGAAAGCGCGGTGGGTGAACTGGGGGTGCGCATCAGGCGGATATTAGTTGTTCTACTTGGGCTATCAAAGCGAAAGGGTCTAACGGGCGGAGCAGAGCAGCGTTGGTGCCGGACCAAGCGGCTAACCAAGCGTCTTGTTGGCGGGCCAGTAAGAGCAGGGTGACGGGCTTCTGGGGCAGTTCGGCGCGCATTTGCCGCACCAAACCCACGCCACCTAACTTGGTGGCTTCGTTGTCCAATATAACTAAGTTGTAGTGCTGTTCTAGGCATTTGATCATCACCATTTGGTGGGTGGCCACCTGGGTCCATTCGATGGGCCGGTGAGTGGCGCCAATCGAATCGCCGATGGCGTTGATTACTTCTTCCCGGACCGCCGCGTTATCGGAGTAAACCAGGATGCGGACGGGGCCGTTCTTGGTGCTTGACACGGTAGCGGAACTGGGCGCTATAACAGTCATGGTCTTAATGCTAGCGGGCATCCGGGCAGCAATGATGTAATGATGGACTCGCAACACCAAACTGAAACTAAAAATGCAAAGGAAACTAAATGAGTTTGTACACCTTGCCCGATCTCCCCTATGACTATGCGGCTTTGGAACCGCACATCTCAGGGCGGATCATGGAACTGCACCACGACAAGCACCATGCGGCCTACGTGGCGGGCGCCAACACGGCCCTAGAGCAACTAGCGGAGGCCCGCGAATCCGGCAACCTGGGCGCTCTGCCCAAGTTGGAAAAAGATTTGGCCTTTAACCTGGCTGGCCACGCCAACCACACGGTTTTTTGGCAAAATCTGACCCCGGATTCTTCCGGTGCCCCTGCCGGGGAACTGGCGGCGGCTATTGCCCAAGATTTTGGTT
>JAISMT010000194.1 GCA_031276585.1 Bifidobacteriaceae bacterium | reverse complement strand
GAGATAGCTTTGACGGCTGGTTTGCGGGCAATTGGGGTGGCTACTGCGATGGCGGCATCGGCAGCTGTCTTGTTCCGGGTAATCACTTATTGGGCGCGGGTGCCTTTGGGTTGGGTAGCGTTCCGGTATCTGCGTAAACACGGTGACCTCTGATGCCGCGCCCGCGTTGTTTCTGAGATAGCTGAATACCAGTCCAGCCGAATTTGTTGGGCGGTGTGAACATCCATGTTGAACACACCTGCCGGGAAGTACAGGGTGTTGCTCATCACCACTCCGGGTAACCACAACCAGGGACCCGAATGCCTGGAATCAGATACGTCTGGTTTGAAGGGAATCCCGGGGGAACAGGCTCCCACTAAACCCGGGAACACCCACCCGCTAGGCAGCCCCAACCTATACAATCCTCTAAACTAGCTGGATAGAGGGGGTTTTAGCCAATTATTTGACGGTACTTCCAGGGTGGGGTACAATGCCCAAATCCGTGTAATCGAGAACAATGCTGTTTAGCTTACCGGATTTCATGCTAATTCTACGAAAGGAGTATTACCGTACGGTTAAAAAAATGTGCTGGCACATCAACCCTTGCCGCTTTGACCGCTAGTGTTGTTGCTCTGTTAGGTGCTGCACCTGCGGTGGCGAACACGTTCCCTCCCAGCAATAGTCCCGAAGAATTGGTCGCTCAGATTGATGCCGTAACACCTCTGGCGGATGTCGAGATTCCGGTAGCAGCAGCCGATGGTTCGATCGTCTCGACCAGTGCTGATAGCACCATTACCATCCCCAAAGACGCGTCGAGCCCCATTACTATCGCGGGGGATGAATTGGAAGACGCTACCCTTGAGATAGGGCTGCCAGATCTTGAGGACACGGACACTGCGGGGGTTTTCACTGGTTATGCAGGTGTCGCATGCTGAGGACCGGCCGCTGCGAATCGTGGCATCAACGTAATTATGATGTGACGGGCGGTTTGCTGTGTTTTACGTTTCCGAGGACGTCACTGTCCACTTAGTTAGGAGAACGATCAGGATGTTACTGGCTCCCGCTAAAGGCCGCCTTGAGTTACCTGCGCATGTTCGTATTTTCGCGGTGTTGGTTTTCGGTGGGTTACTTGGCTGTTGTTTGTCCTTATACATAAGCCAGGTATGGCTGTCGTGGGTTACTGCGGTAGTCCCTCTCGTGTTCGCTGCTCCGGAAACCATTCGCACCATGTGGGTCCGCTACACCTATCATCCCGATAGGCTCTGAAATGTGTGGGGTCTGTGTCTAACGTTCCGCTGACTGCGTAGGCAGGCCTCTCGGTACGGATGGTATGAAAGGTAGGTAGGCGTTGAACCCGTTATACCGGAATTCCGGTATAACGGGTTCAACTCGGGTGCCTTTAGGTTGGGTAGCGTTCCGCTATTTACGTAAACACGGTGACCTCTGATGCCGCTACCGATTTCCTAAACTATGCGGTGGTTTCTCCAGGTGGCCTCGCCGCGTAGTTCCGGGGGACGGCCATGCCACGTTTTCCTCCGAAGGCCCCAGACCGCCCTGCAAAATTTTTTCATTGTTGGTGGGGGCCTGTCGCAGCAATGTAGCTCCGGAACTGGTCTGGCTGTAATAGCTTTGGGCCTGAGCGGACCGCTCTAAAGTGGTAAACCCGTCCCAAAATTTGGCGCGAGGCTGGGAAGTGGGGTGATGGTTTTTCTGGGCGGAGTAATCCCCAGGATTGGGGACTTATACACAGTTAGTCCCCAGGGTTATCAACAGAAAATGGCTCTGACCAGCGAGAACACTTTGACTCGACGGGGCCGGGGCCGTAGGATAGCCCCGGCGCGCGGGGCGGTTCGCTTACGGTGTCAGACCTTAGTTGTACAACTGAAACATGGAGAACCGTAGGTCTACAATCCAGGCAGCGGAAGGGAGGGGCTGAACCGGGTGTCAATAGATGAGTTTGTCACGCCGGAGGTAGGGCCCGGGGGTTTTGAACGGCTCCCACCCCAAGACATCACCGCCGAACAATCTGCTTTGGGTGCCATGTTGCTGTCCAAAGACGCCATAGCTGATGTGGTGGCAGCGTTACGGGCGGAGGATTTCTACCGGCCGCAACACGAGATCATTTTTAGCGCCATCACTGATATTTACTCGCGGGGAGAGCCGGTCGATGGCGTAACGGTAGCCGCCGAACTCACCAAACGCGGGGAGATGGGCCGAGTAGGGGGAGCCCAATACTTGGCCACTTTGATGGCAGCAGTCCCCACCGCTGCCAACGCTGGATACTACGGGCAAATAGTGCGGGACCGGGCGGTGTTGCGCCGCCTAGTGGACGCCGGTACGCGTATCACTCAACTGGGGTACACCGCGGACGGCCAAGAAGTAGATGAACTGGTCAACGCCGCCCAAGCCGAGGTTTATGCCGTAACGGAACGGGGAGTCAGCGAGGATTATCAACACATCGGATCGATTGTTGACCCGGTGTTGAAGCAAATTGAGGACTTGGCGGCAGCTGACCGCCACGTGAGCGGCATCCCCACTGGGATCACCGAACTAGACAAAGTTTTGGGCGGGCTGCACGGCGGGCAAATGGTAATAGTGGCGGCCCGGCCCGGTAAAGGTAAATCCACCCTGGGTTTGGACTTCGCGCGTTCGGCTGCCATCCGGCACAACATGAGCACCGTGGTGTTCTCTTTAGAAATGTCCCGGGATGAGATAACCCACCGGCTGCTTAGCGCCGAATCCAATGTGTTCTTGAGTGACCTGCGTTCCGGGCGGGTGCGGCAAGACTGTTGGCCTCGGATCGCTTCCCGGTTAGGTCCCATCAAATCCGCCCCGTTATTTATTGATGATTCCCCCAACATGGCGTTAATGGAGATCCGCGCCAAATGCCGCCGCCTGAAACAACGCCACGACCTGCGCTTAGTGGTGATTGACTACCTACAATTGATGACTTCTGGCAGACGCGTGGAGTCCCGCCAGCAAGAAGTTTCCGAGTTTTCCCGGGCTTTGAAGCTACTGGCGAAAGAGCTAGACCTACCAGTGGTAGCTATCTCCCAGTTGAATCGGTCCGCTGAAGCCCGTCCCGATAAGCGTCCAGAACTGTCTGACCTGCGTGAATCCGGTTCACTGGAACAAGATGCCGATGTGGTGATCTTGATCAACCAAGCCGACAACTCTGAAGACAACCCTGACCGGGGTACGGCCGAGCTGATTGTGGCCAAACACCGCAACGGGCCTACCGCCAAGGTCAAGGTGGCATTCCAAGGCCACTATTCGCAGTTCGCTAACCTCGCGGAGCAGATTTGAACCGATTAGTGTGGTTCGTGGCAGGCTAGACGTTGTGTCTGTCAAGTTACCTTTCCGTTCCCGCCTGGCAATCGAAACCGGCCGGGCTGTCAGCGGGGTTTCGCGGGCGTTAGGGCGGGGCCGAGGCCAAGTAGTGGGCGGGCGAGTAATGCTCCGGTTAGACCCTGAATTATTAGCCCGTTTAGCTGGGTCTATGCAGGTGACAGCGGTTAGCGCCACCAACGGTAAGTCCACCACTACCCGGATGGTGGCGGAAGCCCTGCGTTCACTGGGGACGGTAGCCCACAATTCCACCGGAGCCAATATGGCGGCAGGTGTAGCCACAGCGTTAGCTGAACAGCCGGGAGCTAAGCTGGCGGCCCTAGAAGTAGACGAGGCGCACCTCCCGGCCCTAGCCCAATCTACGCAGGCCAGCCAGCTAGTTTTGATTAACCTGACCCGGGATCAATTGGACCGGGGCAGCGAAGTCCGCATGTTAGCCCAACGGTGGCGCACCATGGCTCAAGAGTTACCGGACAGCACTCAAGTGGTGGCCAACGCTGATGACCCCATGGTGGTTTGGGCCGCCCAGCCTGCTGCTAACGTCACTTGGGTGGGTTGCGGGCAGTGGTGGACCCAGGACTCGGCTCTATGCCCCAATTGTGGAGCACCGTTGCAAAGGCCGGAAGGGCGTTGGGTTTGCCCGGCGTGTGGTTTGCAACGGCCCGCAGCGCAATGGTTTATCACGCCCGATGCCGCCCAGATAGTTACCCCGACCAGCACCGTGACGCCGCGTTTGGCTTTACCAGGACGGTTCAACGTGGGTAACGCAGCCATAGCGTTGGCTGCGGTCCATGCTCGCGGTGTAGAGATCGAGGCCGCGTTAGAGGCTTTTTCCCGAGTAGCAGATGTAGATGGCCGTTACGGCTGTACCAGTATTGAAGGCCACCAAGCCCGCTTACTGTTGGGTAAAAATCCAGCTAGTTGGGCTGAGATGATGGGTTTAGTGGCGGGTTCACCCGCCCTGCTGGTAACGGTGCTCAATGCTCGTGGCGCCGATGGCCGGGACCCTTCTTGGATTTGGGATGTCAATTTTGAAGACTGGGCGGGTCGCCCGGTTTGGGTAGCAGGTGAGAGGCGGTTTGACCTGGCGGTGCGTTTAGAAACCGCTGGCTTAGAAGTGTTAGGGGTGAGCTTGGATCCGTTAGCAGCAGTGGAACACGCTGCCCCGGGCCAAGCGTTAGATCTGGTAGCCAATTACACGGCTTTCCAAGAACTCAGAGCAAAGGTGGTGCGGTGAGATGAACGGACACTCAAATTTGTCGGCTGGAACCACTGAGAAGGTAAAGCAAGCTGATGGTGCTGGCGGGGTGGGGCTCGGCATCGTGCATTTGTACCCCACCTTGATGGG
>JAISMT010000175.1 GCA_031276585.1 Bifidobacteriaceae bacterium | reverse complement strand
GGCTCTGCAGCCGTTGTGGACTTAGCGGAACGCCGCCGGCTGGGGGCTGGCTCGGGGGCGGGCAACGGTACTGGCGCTTGGAATAACAATGCCGCCAGAGGTAGGCGCCCTTTGGAATCCTCTACTGGGGCTGGAGGTTGGCCGGCCGGGGTTTGCACCCGGCGGCTGCGTTTGCGAGTTGGTTCGGCGGCAGGAACCGGTTCTGGGGGAACAGCGGGTGCAAACGCTACCGGGGGGGGAACAGACGCGGTGACAGCTGGGGGAGCAGCTTGAGCTGCAGTGGCGCGTCTTGGCGCCCTGGTGGTGCGCCGCTTGGATGGAGCCACTGCATCCACAGCAGTTTCAGATTGAACGGGGGCACTAGGAGAGGGGAGGTTTAACAGAGTGTCATCGGCGTCACCAGTGTCGCTGGCGATGGGGGGCTGAGGTGGGGCAGCTGAGGCCTTTTTGCTGCTGGTACCTCGGGTGCGGGTAGTGGTTCGGGGTGATTCCTCTTTGGTGGTTTTCCTAGTACCGCTAGTCTTACGAGTTTTAGCGGGTGAACTTTTGGAGCTTTGGTCTGGGCTTACTTTGGGGGACTCGGCAGGCAGCTCAAGTTCCAAGTGCAGTTGTTCGTCGGTCACGAATTCTCCAAGGCTTCAACCGCCACACCGGTTGAAAGCATCTTTATTAGGCGCGTTACCCCCGCCAGTGAGGCGTGTGAGCACGCGAAAGCTTATGGGCGAGGATTTCCGCAGGAGAAAGGATCCTGGATGGTCCCTGTCTCAACTGTGTAGCGTCCCTGCGCCAGTCGGGTGGCCCGGTGTGCAACCGGTGCTGCGAGACCAACGTTCAAAAGAGCCGCGTAGACATCCTCGGGCCTCACAGCAGGCGTGGCATGCCGTAAAACCAGGTCCAGTATGGCATACCCCTCTCTGTCCGCTGGCTGAGAAACGCCGGGCACCATAGTCCTAACCGCTTGGCGCACATCTACTAGACGGGGTGGTTTGCTGTTGTACCGCCCCCTGTTTTCACCCCCGGCGGGCCCGGTTCGTACTTGTTCTGCCTGGTAGCGGTCCAGTTTTAGGAAAGCTATCACTGCTTTCTCCAGGGCTTGAGCTTCTGGACCGGAACCAGACCAAGGCGGGAACTCCAGGTGCCACCGCGAATCGGTGAGTAACTCCGTTAAATCACCGCGGGCGGCATCGTCCCATTCCACCGCTTCAAACAACGGTAAGTCGCGAGGTAAAACCCGGCCTAAAGCTTCAACGACCGCTGTCGGTTCCATCCGCTGCCATAAACGTAGCTGCAGGTACTCCGCTTGACTAGCGGCTCCAGTGGGTGCTGCACCCAAATAGGACAAACGCGGGTGAGGAGTAAACCCTGCCGAATAAGCAATCGGTAAATCGGCCCGCCGTACGGCCCGTTCAAAAGCTCGTTGCAATACCCGGTGAGAAGCAAACCGGAGCGGCCCCACCTTGCCGTAGTGCAACGCTAGTTTCTGTACCGCTGGGGGAGGGGGAGCCGTGGAAGGCTGCCGCTGAGCCCGGCCCCGGCTCACTGATCGGCCGCCAATTGGATCTGGGCTCCCAACGTGGTACACACCCCACAGTCATAGCAACTAGTCCAGCGGCAGTCTTCCACTTCACCGCCTTCCAGCGCATCCACCCAATCATCCCAAAGCCACTCACGGTCCAAACCGGCATCCAGATGGTCCCAGGGCAACACCTCATCCCAATCCCGTGGCCGGGTGGTGTACCAATCTAAAGAAAGCCCTTGCGGCTCCAACACCTCCCGCGCGGCTTGCTCCCACAGATCCATCCGCAGGTGCTCCCGCCAACCGTCAAAACGCGCCCCTAACCGCCAGGCCCGCTCTATCACGGCCGCCACCCGCCGGTCCCCCCTAGCCAACAAGCCTTCCAACAAAGCTGGCCGTCCTGGAGCGGCCCGAATGGTGATGGCACGGCGGGTGGAACGGTCCTCCGCCACGGTTTGACGCAAGGCGGCCAGGCGGGCATCAATCACTTCCGGTGAACATTGGGCGGCCCACTGGAAAGAAGTGTGAGGCTTGGGAACAAAAGGCCCAATGGAGATGGTGCAGGAAATGTCCCTGGTCCCAGTGGCTTCCCGCCCGGTGCGCACTACCCGGGCGGCCAGGGATGCAATCTGGGTCACGTCGGCTTCCTCTTCGGTAGGTAATCCACACATGAAATACAGCTTGACGCTACGCCAACCTTGGGTGAAGGCAGCGGTCACGGTGGCTATCAAGTCATCTTCGGTGACTTGTTTGTTGATCACCTGACGCATGCGCTCGCTGCCACCTTCCGGCGCAAAGGTTAACCCAGAGCGCCGTCCACCCCGGCTCAGTTGTTGTGCCAGTTCCACATTGAAAGCATCTACGCGGGTTGAAGGCAGCGAGAGCCCAGTTTGGGAACCTTGATACTGATCCGCCAATTGTCGAGTAATCAGATCAATCTGAGAGTGGTCCGCAGAGGAAAGCGAAAGTAGACCCACCTCGTCAAATCCGGTGGCGTCTAAAGAACGGCGAGCCATAGCGCTCACCACCTCGGCACTGCGTTCACGGACCGGACGGGTAACCATTCCGGCTTGGCAGAAGCGGCAACCCCGGAGGCAACCCCGGAAAATTTCTACAGCTGCCCGCTCATGGACAGATTCCGCGAAAGGCACCAGTGGGGCTTGAGGGTAAGGCCAAAGGTCCAGGTCCAACACTGTTTTCTTGGCTGGTCGGGCGGGAATGCCATTCCGGGTGGGCGTAACGGCAGTGATCTGCTGGCTGGGTTCTGCGTATTCCACCCGGTAAAAGGCGGGTACG
>JAISMT010000160.1 GCA_031276585.1 Bifidobacteriaceae bacterium | reverse complement strand
CAAGGAAGCCGGCTTAAGCACACAAGTGCAACCCGCCGCCAACGCTGGGCCAATCTTGCGGGTCGCCATAGCCAAAGGGAAATTCCACGGCGTGACGAACAGACAAGGTCCCACTGGTTTTTGTACGGTCAGAATCTGCAACATGCCCTCTGGCGCTACCGCAGTACGGCCGTACACCCGGACGGCTTCCTCGCTGTACCAACGGAAAAACTCAGCGGCGTAACGGACTTCACCCAACGCATCCGCTAAAGGTTTGCCCATTTCTAAGGTGATCAACGCCGCCAACTCGTCCGCCCGTTCCATCATCAATTGATAGGCCAAGCGCAATACCTCACCCCGTTCGCGGGGCGCCGTGGCTGCCCAAGCTGGAGCGGCCTGCACTGCCGCATCCAAAGCTGCGATGCCTTCAGCGGCGCCACCCGCTGCAACCTCTACCAGTGTTTCCTCGTTAGCCGGGTTCACCACCACCAGTTTTGCCCCGTCAGCGGCCTCCCGCCACTCCCCGTTAATCAACAACCCGGTAGGGGCCAACGCTAAAGCGCGGCTAGTCAGATCAGTGATAGACGTGGCTGTCATGGTGAGTCCTTTCGAAGGGGACCGGAAATGTGCTCCTAAGGATAAATCAAAGCGGGCTAAGCTGGTCCAACTGCCAACTCTGTTTACTGCAAGGAGTTTTCTATGTCCCCATCTGTGGCCCCGTTACCGGGCGGACCGGTGCTACCGCAAGTTCGTAATCTGGTAACCGCCATACCTGGACCCCAATCGGTTGCCCTCACCGAACGCTTGCGTGCGGCCCTACCGGCTGCTCTAGCTAACCCCACGGCGCCCGTTTTTGCAGCTGCAGCTGGTGGTGGCGTGATCGTAGACGTGGACGGAAACTCTCTAATAGACCTAGCGAGTGGCATAGCGGTCACCACCGTAGGGGTTTCCCACCCCGGCGTGGTGGCAGCAGTTCAAGCCCAAGCCGCCTCCTTCACCCACACCTGCTTCATGGTTACCCCCTACGAGCCCTACGTCGCATTGGCTGAGAAACTAGCCGTTCACTACCCCGGATTGCCCGCCACGGACGTCCGGGCCGCATTCTTCAACTCGGGGGCAGAAGCCGTAGAAAACGCCGTCAAAATTGCCCGAGTAGCTACCGGCCGTCAAGCCATAGTGGCGTTTGACCACGCTTTCCACGGCCGCACCAACTTGACCATGGCCATGACCGCTAAAGCCAAACCCTACAAGTCCGGTTTTGCGCCCTTCGCAGATGAGGTGTACCGCGCCCCCACCTCTTACCCCTACCGAGATGGCCTTTCTGGTGCCGCCGCCGCTGAGCGTTGGATCACCCAAGTCGAATCGCAGATCGGTGGTGGCAACGTGGCCGCAGTGGTGTTTGAACCCATCCAAGGGGAAGGCGGTTTCCTAGTGCCCGCCCCCGGGTTTGTGCCCGCTATAGCCAAATGGTGTCAAGCTAACGGCGCCGTCTTTGTGGCCGATGAGATTCAATCCGGTATTGCTCGCACCGGGGACTTCTTCGCCATTGAACACGAAGGTGTCACCCCAGATCTGATTACCGTAGCCAAAGGCATCGCTGGCGGCATGCCGTTGAGCGGGCTGATTGGCCGAGCTGATCTGATGAATGCAGCTCAGCCAGGCGGCATCGGCGGTACTTTTGGTGGTAACCCCACGGCCTGCGCCGCTGCTCTAGCTGTGTTAGACGGGATCGAACAAGAAGGGTTGCTGCAGCGAGCGCACCAAATTGAAGCGGTGTTGACCGGTGGGCTACGTCAAATCGCTGCTACCGACCCCCGCCTGGGTGAGATCCGGGGGCGCGGCGCCATGATTGCCGTTGAAGTAGTAGACCCGGAAACTAAAGCTCCCAACGCCGAGCTGACCAAAGCCGTGGCGGCGTACGCCATCCAACAAGGCGTTCTCACCCTGACCTGTGGTACCTACGGTAACGTTCTACGTTTCTTGCCGCCGCTTTCGATCAGCGACCAACTGCTTAACGATGCCCTCGGGGTGCTGGGCGAGGCCTTCGCTAAGTTGTAATCCGAAGCCTTGGTCCGGCGGCTATAAAGAACACCCCACCAAAAATGGCCCCCGCCAAGTTTCCCTCCATGTAGGTCGGATTCTTGGCAGGGGCCGGTTGGTTTATTTGGTGAGGTCGCGCGCCATCTCATCAAAACAGTTGATGTAGGCGTCAATGGCCTCGTCGGTGTGGGTCACAGATAAAGTCCATTCTTCTTCCCGCCCTGGCGTCATAAAGATGCCCCGGTTCATGTTGAACAGCCAGGCCAGGTCTGTCAGTTCCACATTTTGGTTGGCTAAGAAGGTTTCGTAGTCCACAATTTTGCTGGGACTGAAGGTGATGCAGCCTTTGGAGGCCAAAGAAACGGTGTAACCGGGCAGGTTGTAGCGTTTCAACACATCGGTGCAACCGCTAGCAATCCGGTCCGCCAGGTGGTTGAGCCACTGGTAAGCCTGTGGGGTCAAGACTTCTTCCAAGTTGGCGCGGGCGCTGGCCATGACCAGCGGATTGCCGTTGTAGGTGCCCACCTGGTAGACCGAGTGATCCTCCACCACGGACATGACTTCTTCGCTACCACCGATAG
>JAISMT010000014.1 GCA_031276585.1 Bifidobacteriaceae bacterium | reverse complement strand
GTGGAGTACGCCCAATCGGTGTTAGCGGCCGGGGCCGGCTCTGGTTTGGTTTCAGCAGAACAACTGGCGGACCGTTTTGCGGCCGGTGGGCCAGTGTTAACCCTGGCCGAACGGGCCGGAGCAGACCGTAGTTGGGCTTATGGCCATGTGGTGGTAGACGAGGCCCAAGAACTAACCGCCATGGATTGGCGAGTCTTACTGCGGCGGTGTCCCTCTAGATCGCTCACCATTGTGGGCGATGCTGGCCAAACCCGCGCGCCGGGCGCCACCGGACAGTGGGCGGCTGCTCTTGACCCCACGTTGGGGAAAGGACAGTGGCGTATCGCCGAACTGACAGTGAACTACCGGACTCCCGGTGCCGTGGTGCGGGCCGCTCAAGAGCTAGCTCGAACTGCCGGCCTCCCTGTAGGGGCAGACAGCGCCGCCCGTGAGGTTCCGAACGCCCTGGTGGAACACACGGTGGCGGACCCGGTAGCCGAGGCGGTGGCGTTAGCAGCGCAGCGGCTACCCCGCGGAGAGACCGGACGGTTAGCACTAATCGCGGCGGAACCGGATCTGACTGCCGCCCGGCAATTGGTGTCGCAGGGTGACCTGCACTCCAAAGTGGCCCGTCCGGGAGAAAATCCCTTGGACTTCCCGCTTTCCGTTCTGGATGCAGCTGGCACTAAAGGTTTGGAATTCGATGAAGTTATTTTGGTGGAACCTGATGCCATTGCGGCTTCCGCTGGAACTGATACCGCTTTTGACCGCCGCACCGGAGCAGCTGACCTATACGTGGCGATGACAAGGCCCACCCGACGCCTGTGGATCTTCAAACGAGATACCGTCTAAACCACTTGTATGAAAAAACTTATGACACTTAGGTCTAAGCCTTCCTCACTTGAGTTATTCGAAATGTCTCTATAAACACAGGTGCCAATAGGCTAATAAACCGGATTTCCCGCCGGTCTCCTAGAAGGCCCCGCAAAATCTCTTCCCTCCGGTCAGATCTTTTGCGGGGACCCCGAGTAAGAAAAAGTCAGCTCAAGTGTCAAAGTTTCCGATACCAAGTGGTCTAGCTACAACCCGAAGTGGAACCGCACCCTTCGCAAACGTGGCAGGAACCGGAGGGACGCATTTTGGTGCCGCAAGTCATGCAAATGGGGGCATCTGCTACCCGTCCTTGTAATGCGTCTAACAGTTCAGCAGTGGAATGGGCCGTTGTCGCGGACGGTTGGGGCCGGCTTTGAAGTTTGGCGGCCTCTAGGGCTACGTCTTGGCTGGCCGATTCGGGGTCTACGTCATCGAACTCGTCGTAGGAGCCGGTTTCCAGCTGCCGTTCGCGTTCTGCTGCGGTATAGATTCCAAGCGCGGATCGCTGTTCAAAGGGCAAGTGGTCCAACGCCAACCGCCGGAAGATGTAGTCCATCACCGATTGAGCCATCCGTACATCTGGGTCATCAGTCAATCCGGCTGGTTCGAAACGCTGGTTGGTGAACTTTTCGACAAAAGTATCCAGGGGTACTCCGTATTGGAGGCCGATGGATACCGCAATAGAAAAGGCATCCATAACACCAGCCAAGGTGGAACCCTGTTTGCCCAGCTTCAAGAACACTTCACCCAGTTCTTGGTGGTCAGTGTCAAAGCAGCCTGCTGTTATGTACCCCTGGGCTCCTCCGACCGAGAAAGAGGTGGTGATGGAGTATCGCCGTTTCGGTAGGCGACGGCGGGCGGGCTGAGGAGCGGGCTCCGGGCTAGAGTCCGTGACTTTGGCTGCTTTGGCATCCGAAAGCGGTTGCGAAACTTTGCAGTTGTCACGGTAAATAGCTAAAGCTTTTAGACCCAGCTTCCAGCCCTGGAAGTAAACGTCCTCGATCTCCTCCACCGTCGCAGTTTCGGGTAGGTTCACAGTCTTCGATATGGCTCCCGAAAGGAAGGGTTGAGCCGCCGCCATCATGCGCACATGACCCATGGGGGCAATAGCCCGCTGCCCCACCGCGCAGTCAAATACCGCGTAATGTTCTGGCTTTAGCCCCGGAGCATCCACCACATGGCCATGTTCAGTGATATGTTCCACCACTGCTTCCACCGTCTCCGGTTCATAACCCAATCGTTTCAAAGCCATTGGTACCGTCTGGTTGACAATCTGCATGGACCCGCCGCCCACCAGCTTTTTATATTTGACCAGAGAGAAATCTGGTTCGATTCCGGTGGTGTCACAGTCCATCATGAACCCAATGGTGCCGGTGGGAGCCAAGACCGAAGCTTGGGCGTTACGCCAGCCGTATTCAGTTCCCAGGCTCAACACTTCCTCCCAAGCTTTCGAGGCAACCTGATGGATGTCGCTATCTAGAGTGGACTCAGTGACTAGCGAATCGTTAGCGGAATGGTGTTTACGCATCACCCGTTGGTGCGCCGAGGCATTTTGGGCGTAGCCCTCATAGGGGCCTACCACTCCAGCCAATTGAGCGGAACGCTTATATGCGGTAGCGGTCATCAGCGAGGTGATGGCGGCTGCCAGCGCCCGCCCCGCGTCCGAATCGTAAGCCAACCCGCAGGCCATTAGCAGAGCGCCCAGGTTGGCGTAACCAATCCCTAGTTGCCGAAACCGGCGAGTGGTAGCGGCAATCTGTTCGGTGGGGAAATCACCAAAATTGATCGAAATATCCATAGCGGTGATGATCAATTCCACAGCGCGTTCAAAACGCACCGCGTCAAAAGTGCCATCCGTTTTCAAGAAGGCCAGCAGGTTTAAAGAAGCCAGGTTGCAGGAGGAGTTATCCAAATGCATGTATTCAGAACATGGATTGGAGGCAGTGATGCGTCCCGTTTCCGGCGAGGTGTGCCAAGCGTTAATGGTGTCGTCATACTGAATTCCTGGATCGGCGCATTCCCAAGCGGCTTGTGCCACCTTGCGGAACAAAGTGCGAGCATCGACTTCTTCAATCGCCTCACCGGTAAGACGTGCCCGGAGCCCAAAGGATTCGCCATCTTGCACCGCCCGCATGAACTGGTCCGAGACCCGCACCGAGTTGTTAGCGTTTTGGTATTGGACGGAGGAAATGTCTTTACCGTCCAGACCCATATCGAAACCAGCGTCCCGCAGTGCCCGAATCTTGCGCTCCTCCCGGGCTTTGGTCTGCACAAACTCCTCAATATCCGGGTGGTCAATATCCAGAACCACCATCTTGGCCGCCCGGCGGGTAGCCCCCCCTGATTTGATGGTGCCAGCTGAGGCATCCGCCCCCCGCATAAAAGAGACCGGACCGGAAGCGGTGCCGCCAGAGGAACGCAATAGTTCTTTGGAAGACCGGATCCGAGACAGGTTTATGCCGGCTCCAGAACCGCCTTTGAAGATCATCCCTTCTTCGCGGTACCAGTTCAGAATCGACTCCATCGAATCGTCCACCGAGAGAATGAAGCAGGCTGAGACCTGTTGAGGCGAAGCCGTACCCACGTTGAACCACACTGGGGAGTTAAAGGAAAAGAACTGGTGCAACAACAGCCAAGTGAGTTCTTCTCCGAAGACCACAGCATCCTGTTCCGTTGCGAAATAACCACCTTCCCACCCGGCCTGTTGATATTTGGCCACCACCCGGTCGATCAGCTGTCGCAAAGAGTATTCACGTTCTGGTGACCCCACCGCACCACGGAAGTACTTGGTAGCCACAATGGTGGAGGCGTTCACAGACCAGAAATCAGGAAACTCCACTCCATGCTGCGCAAAAACGGTTTCTCCGGTCTTCCAGTTGGTCTGCACCACGTCCCTAAGTTCCCATTTGACTTGGGAGTAGGGGTGGGCAGCTGGGTCGGTAAAAACCCGAGGTATGGTCAAACCCCGTTTGGTCTGCTCAGCCGCTGGTGTGGGAATGATCTGGGTCATAGTTGTTTTTCCTCTTCACTGTTTTGGGCTGCCTGGAGGGCGGCTATTTCGGTTAAAAAGTCTTCAATGGAGTCATAGGAGTGGTAGACGGAGGCGAAGCGCAGGTAGGCCACTTCATCCAAGTCCCGTAAGGGCCCTAGAACCTCCAACCCCACCTGGTGGGAATCGACCTCGGCTACGCCAGTAGCCCGGATCTGATCTTCCACTTGGTGAGCTAACACTGCCAACTGGTCTTCAGTAACGGGCCGTCCTTGACAAGCCCGCCGCACCCCCCGAATTACTTTTTCGCGGTTGAAGGCCTCTTGCGAACCACACCGCTTGGTTACGGTAAGTGCTGCTGTTTCTACGGTGGTGAAACGCTTGGAGCACTCCGGGCATTGGCGCCGCCGCCTGGTAGAGGCGCCGTCTTCTGACGTACGTGAATCAATCACGCGGGAGTCTGGGTAGCGGCAAAACGGGCAATGCACGCCGACAACTCTAACAAGATGTTGGGGAGATTCAAGACCAAACCACTACATCTTGTGGAAATGTGATGCATTTCATTCCAGGGGCACGTAAAGCACGTCACCTGGGACCAAGCTTGAACCTTCCAGCTGGTTGATCTGCCGGATGCGTTGGACTTGATCTGCCACGTTCCCGGGCGCACCCATCTGCTGCTCCGCAATGGACCATAGGGTGTCTCCGCTACGGACCACCACGCTATGAGT
>JAISMT010000145.1 GCA_031276585.1 Bifidobacteriaceae bacterium | reverse complement strand
GGTCCGCAGGTAGGTGGGGTAGGCAATAGGTCAGGTTGGCCGGTGCGGGGACAGTTAAAAGGTTTTTTCAAAACTCCTGCGACGCATTGGCCCTCATGTTAAATCAGCTAAAACCGCTTGCGAAGACGGGAAGCGCCCGCATAACCTCGCCGTTCACCGCCCGGGATGTGTCCAAAATCACACGGTACTAGCCTGCTGCTACTAATAGCCCTGAGGTAGGGTCAAAAGGTACCGCTTTGACCAACACTCAAAACGAGAGGCCCACCATTATGGCCCCAGCTGCCAACGTTGCCACAACTCCCATCGCTAACCCCGGACCGCTTGGTTTGTTGGGGTTTGGTATGACCACCGTGCTGCTCAACCTCCACAATGCTGGGTTGATTGGTTTGAGTCCCGTGATTCTGGCTATGGGAGTGGCTTTGGGCGGCTTAGCCCAGATTGTGGCTGGAATCTTCGAGTTTAAAACCGGTAACACTTTTGGCGCCACTGCTTTCACGGCTTACGGCTTGTTCTGGTGGTCTCTGGTGTTGATCTGGACTGCGCCGTTTGGTGCCAAGTTTGAAGCCCCCGAGCCGGCCGCGCTAGCCGCTTACCTGGCCCTTTGGGGAGTTTTTACAACCTTTATGTTTGTGGGCACGCTAAAACACAACCTGATCACCCAGATTGTTTTTGGTTCGTTGGCGTTGTTGTTCTTTTTGCTGGCGGTGGGCGATGCCGCCGGGGCTGTATCCATCACCCGTATCGCTGGTTGGGTTGGTTTAGTGTGCGGGTTTTCTGCTATTTATGCGGCCATGGCACCGTTACTCAACGCCGAGTTTGGCCGCGTGGTGCTACCGGTGGACCGGCAACGCGTCGGCCACAAATAGCCGCCCGTTCCTGACCTCAAGTAACCGGGTCGCCTATATCGGGTGTCCCGAAGCTGTAGCACTATCGTCCAAGCGAGTTCCGCCGCGTTACTAGAAGGCCCCGCAAAATTTTCTCCCGTTGGTCGAATCTTTTGCGGGGACCCCGAGTAGGGAAAAGTCAGCTCACACGTCAAAATTTCAGACCCCTAATGGGGCTAGCCAGTGATCTAAAGGTAAGCGACGCGATAAGAGGGGTTGAGCGCATACCCGCAGCCACGCACAGTAGCTATAGCGCCGGGCACACCCAGCTTTTCGCGTAGGTGAGCCACATGGACATCCACCGCCCGGCTACCCTGCCCCGTATCAGTACCCCCGGAGCTAGCATCCAACAAAGTCTGGCGGCTTACCGGCTGACCCGGTTGGGCAGCCAAAGCGGACAATAGCCCAAACTCACGCGGGGTCAGATGTCGCACGGAACCATCAATTACCACCGCCCGGCGTTCCAGATCTAATTGGATTTCTAAATGTTGGGGCAACGCGTTGAGGCGGTCTTCAAAGGACCGCACCGAACGGACTGAACGAACTGAATCTTGCCTTAAAACTGGTGTAGACCGCCACACCGCCTTAGCTCCTTGCTTTTGGGCGGAACGTTGGCCGGGTATCACTATCAAGGGGCTACGGTAAAAGGGACGGCGTACGGGTGCGTATGCATAAGCAGTCATGGTGCTGATTTCCTTGTCGAATTAGACCCCAGCCGCGCCAATGTTGGCGGTTTAGCGGCGTTGCGGGGTGGTGAGGTTAGTGCTGTGTTTCCGGAGAACCGGGGGAACAGGCCTCAGAGGGAGTGGAACACTCGCCTTCTCAGGCCTGGCACATACACATTCGACAAGTTGCGAAACTCACGGGGTTCAGACTGCCACGACTGGGCACTACTGATCAACACCGGCCCACCAAACGGACTTTTGTAAAGCCATCGGGTTTGAGGAAGCCCCGAAACCAGGGTGCAGTTACAGCCCGTATGCTAAACCGGTTAGGTCTTGCTCCCAACCCGGCTAAGGAAGCCCTCACGTGTCATTAGATTCGTTACGCGCATTGTTACCCGCCTGGGATGACTACCGCCCAGCCAAAAAAAGCTGGCGGGTCGATCTCGCCGCTGGACTCACCGTGGGAATTGTGTCCCTACCTCTGGCTTTAGCTTTTGGGGCCTCGGCTTTCGGCGACACCCCTGGTGGTTCGGAGGCCGGGCTGGTCACTGCCATAGTGGCAGGGGTAGTGGCCGCCGTATTCGGTGGTTCCAACGTCCAAGTGTCTGGACCGACTGGCGCCATGGTGGTGGTTTTAGTACCGGTGTTAGCGGTTAATGGTGCCGGTGTATTGCCATTGCTTTGCATGATGGCTGGGTTCATGGTTTTAGTGGCCGGTCTGTTTCGGTTAGGCCGCACGGTTAGCGCCATCCCCTGGCCAGTGATTGAGGGCTTCACCCACGGGATTGCCATCATAATCTTTTGCCAGCAGGTCCCAGCAGCGTTAGGCGTAGAGACCAGCGGTTTGCACCGCAACGCCTTGGTGGCCGCTATTCAAGCCCCCTTCCGAGCCAGCTGGCCGGAAGCCTGCTGGCCTGCCTTGGCCGCTGTAGGCGTAGCCGCATTCATGGTTTTGGGAAGCCGAATTAGCCGTAAAATCCCCTGGTCGCTATTGGGCTTAGTGGTGATCTCAGGGATTTGGACTTTAGGCCACTTGCCCGGTGAAGTTATTGGCGAGCTCCCCACCGGGCTACCCGCCCCAGCCTTCCCCCACGTCACCTGGCAACTGTTGGCAGACCTTTCCCCCGCTGCCGCTACGGTAGCTATCTTGGCCGCCATCGAATCTTTGCTTTCAGCGCGGGTGGCGGCCCAACACTCTGACACCGGCCGGCTAGACCCAGACCGTGAACTAGTAGGCCAAGGCTTGGCTTCCATGGTGGCGGGATTGTTCCACGGCATGCCGGCCACTGGCGCTATTGCCCGCACCGCTGTAAACACCGCCAACGGCGCTAAAAGCCGATTGGCCGCCATCGTGCACTCGGTGGTGTTGTTTGGGATTGTTTCTTTTTCCTTCACCATGGACCTGGTCTCAACCGTGCCGTTAGCCGCCCTGGCCGGAGTTCTATTGGTAACAGCGGTGCGCATGGTCCCGTTCGCTACAGCCCGCACCCTGCTCACTTTGACACGGCAAGATGCGGTGTTGTTTGTGCTCACCGCCATCATTACGGTCTCGGTGGACCTGATCTATGCAGTGGGTATTGGCATTGTGGCAGCGGCGTTCCTGGCCTTACGTTCCATGTCCCAAGCGGCCGGTATTCGCCGAGTGGAACTACCGGGACCGGTTCAGGACGGAGACGAACGGATTGCCTTCTACCGGATTGATGGCTCTCTGTTCTTTGCGGCTGCCGAACGCCTGCTAGACAAAGTGGGCACCAAAAATGTTTCGGTAGTGATCTTGTCTTTGTCTTCCATTCAGATCATGGATTCAACCGGTGCCCAAGTGCTAGGCGAACTGGTGGTGACCTTGGAACGGCAGGGGCTCACGGTACTAATTGAAGGCATCCAACCGCAACACTTGTCTTTAGCTCAAGGGGGAGGCGTCACTAAAGCTCTGCGCCACGTTAACCACTTGTTTGTGGAAGTTGAACCGGCGGTAGCCCACGCCCGGAGCCACATCAAACGTGAGACTCCATGACCAAGCCCCTAATGATCACGGTGGACGG
>JAISMT010000140.1 GCA_031276585.1 Bifidobacteriaceae bacterium | reverse complement strand
GAGCAGCAGAATCAGAACAGACAAAACAAACACCAGACCAACTCGGACGGAGCCAATGGTGATGAATGATTCAGTGCCATACTCCGGGTTGAAGGCTGCAGCGGCGCCCGAGATCCAGGGTGCGGCGAACAGTTCATGCACAAACATGAAGGCCAGGAACAACCCACCGATCAGAGGGAATAGCAACTGCATAAAGAAGTTGCGCGCTGACTTCAAAGATTGTTTGCGGAAGTACCAAACTGCTGCGAAGGAGGTCAAACCATAGTAGAAGCAGATGAAGATGGCGGTGGTGTACATGGTGTCAGTCAGAACCGATTCGGAGAGGGGACGCATTACCGCGTAGTAGCCCGCCGCCACCACGCCCGCCACGATGGTAGCTGTCCCGGGCGTAGCGAAGCGGGAAGTTTTAGCGAACTTGGGGCTCAAACCGCCGTAGTGGCCCATCGCCAACATGGTCCGGGCCGGCGAGACAAAAGTGGATTCCAGGGAAGCGATAGAGGAAGACAACACGGCCAGGAACACCAGGATCGAAGCGGTGGAACCCAACACCGGCACGGCTAGCACCGCGAAGACGTTTTCACCGTCTTGGATGGGGTCTCCGTTTAGCCCGAAGGCGCCATCGCCTACACCCGCAAACATGATGCAAGCCGTCGAGATGAACAGGTAGTAGATGGTAATCAGCACTATGGTGACGTTGGCGGCCACGCCGGGGGTGCGCTGGGAATCTTTGGTTTCTTCGGTGATGGTTAACACCACATCCCAGCCCCAGTAGATAAACACGGCTACAGTCAGGCCGCTGATCAGGGCGCCAACACCTAGTTCGTTGACGGCACCGATGGGGTTGAACCACTCGAAGGAGAAATCCAAGCCACCAGTAACACCTTTGCCGCTGACTTGTTTTACCACCGCTACCACGCCAAAGATAAACACCGCTAGCAACTGGAACGCCACCATGATGTATTGGAAGCGGGCGGTGAACTTCAAGTCGCGGTAGACCATCCAGGTGGCCCCGGCGGTAAACGCCACCACTGAGATCACGTTGAACAGGGCGTTATTAGTGTTGAGATCAGCCAAGCCGCTCCAATCCGGATTACCACCCAAACGGATCACCCAGTCAATGGTTTCGTAGAAGAACACCACCGCGATCTGGGCTAGTGATGCCAGTACCACAATGGTGGAGGCGATCAAGCCCCAGCCGGTCAACCAGCCAAAACGGGGTCCAATAGCGCGCGCTCCCCAGGTGAAGGAAGTCCCGGAATCCGGGATGGAGCGGTTTAGTTCGCGGTAGCCCAACGCCACCAACAGCATGGGGATCAACCCCAACCAAACAATGGATGGTGTCCACTGTTGCACGCTGCCAGCCGCGCCCCCCAGCGTGGCGGTCAGGGTGTAATCCGGTGCTATGCAAGATATGCCAATAGCGACTGCACCAACCAGGCCAATGGAGCCTTTGGCCAGGCCTTTGTGGGAGAGTTCGCGTTCCGGGGTGGTCTTGCTACTACTCATCGATGAGTCCTTTCCGGTGGGTGGTGTGGCAATGAACCTAGACTTGCTGACCGGGCCAGCGGTGGCTCCGGGCGCAGGTGTAAGCGTAAAGCCTTATGACAGTTAACCTAAAAACCTGTTAATGGGCTGACATGACGTGTTTGACCCGGGTGTATTCCTCTAGGGCGTAGTGGGATAAGTCTTTGCCGTAGCCAGACTGTTTGAAGCCGCCGTGGGGGAACTCGGCTACTAACGGAATATGGGTGTTGACCCAGACGGTGCCAAAGTCCAGTTCACGGGTGAAACGTAAGGCCGTGGAGTGGTTCGAGGTCCATACGGAGGAAGCTAAACCATATTCCACGTCGTTGGCTAGCGCGACTGCCTCGTCCGCACTGGTAAAGGTTTGCGCCGTTATGACGGGCCCAAACACTTCTTGTTGCACTATGGCATCGGTCTGTTTTACGCCGGTGATTACGGTTGGTGCCACGTAGTAACCCTGGGTGCCCACCCGCTGACCGCCGGTTTCGATTTTGGCGTGGGGGGGTAGTTCCGCCAAGAAGCCTGTGACTTTAGCGAAGTGACCCGCATTGTTGAGTGGCCCGTAGAAGGTTTCATCATCTGCCGAGTTCCCAGTGCTGGTGGCTTCCGCTTGCTGCACCAGTTTCGTAATGAAGGCAGCGGCGGCGCTTTCTTCAACTAGTACGCGGCTGGCGGCGGTGCAGTCTTGACCGGCGTTGAACAGTCCGGCTACCGCTATACCTTCGGCGGCAGCGTCCAAATCGGCATCGGCAAACACTATGGCCGGGGCTTTGCCGCCCAGCTCCAGGTGGCAACGTTTCAAAGTGGCCGATGCCGCTCGGGCCACTTCACGTCCGGCCCGGGCCGAGCCAGTCAAGGACACCAAGGCCGGGACGGGGTGGGTCACCAGCGCTGCACCAGCTTCGTTACCGCCTAAGATCACGTTGAAGGTACCGGGGGGCAGAATTTCACCAGCGATTTGGGCCAACAGCAAGGTTGATTCGGGGGTGGATGGTGCCGGTTTTAGCACGATGGTGTCACCAGCGGCTAAAGCTGGTGCGATCTTCCAGATGGCCATGAATACGGGGTAATTCCAGGGTGTGATCTGGGCTACTACACCCAACGGTTCGCGGCGCACATAGCTGGTGAGCCCGTCGGCGTATTCACCGCCACCAATGCCCTCCAACAGGCGGGCCGCGCCGGCAAAGAAACGCAAGTGATCCACCGCTACTCCCACTTCATCATCACGGATCACCGGTCGCGGTTGACCCGTATTGCGGTGTTGCGCTTCTACCAGTTCTTCAACGTGGCTCTCGATGGCGTCAGCTAGTTTGTTCAAAGCCACCTGACGTTCCGCGGGCGTAGTTTTACCCCAAACTTTGAAAGCCGCTTCCGCTGCCGCCACTGCAGCGGCCACATCCTGTTCATCCGATAACGGCATTAGAGCCACTGGTTGTTCGGTGGCCGGATTAACCACCTCTTGTGTACCTGACCCGTAGGCAGGTACTAGCTTGCCATTGATGTAGTTCTGCAGTGTAGGGAGAGACATTCTGTGTGGAACTCCTCATTCGTTTTGCGTGTCAACCAAAGTGGGGCGTGGCCACTACGGTGTAGCGACCCCGCGCAAGTTAAGCATCGTTTTGTTGCGGTTGTATGTCTTGTTACAGCCGCCGGGGTAATCCCAGGTACAAGGTTTCTAAATAGTCTGTGATTCCTTCGGGGCCACCTTCCCGGCCCATGCCAGAACGTTTGGTTCCGCCAAACGGGGCCGCTGCGTTAGAGATCGGACCAGTGTTGATAGCTAACAACCCCACTTCCAGCTCCCGCGCTAAGCGTTGAACCAGAGCCATATCGCTGGTGAAGGCGTAGCCAGCTAGGCCTACATCAACCGAATTAGCCCGGGTTAGAGCCTCATCAACCGTTTCAAAAACAGTTACCGGGGCCACCGGTCCAAAGATTTCGGTGGTCAAGATGGCGCTACTAGCAGGCACCCCTGCCAGCACGGTGGGGGGATAAAAATAGCCGGGACCAGACGGAACCACGCCACCTGTTAGAAGGCGGGCGCCATCGGCCACCGCCGCGTCTACTAACGCTGCTACCTCACGGCGTTGTCCGGCCGAAACCAAAGCCCCGATGGTCACGCCCGGCTCTAAACCGTCACCAACCCGTAAAGCAGCAAACCGCTCTGCCAACCGGGTGGCAAACTCCTCCGCCAAGGAAGAATGCACATAGAAAGTGTTGGCAGCGTTGCAGGCCTCGCCGTTGGAACGAGTTTTAGCGGCCACCGCAGCCTCTAACGCCACATCCAAATTGGCATCCGGTAGAACAATAAAAGGCGCGCAGCCACCCAACTCCATAGAAGTACGCAACACCCCCTGGGCGGCATCAGCCAACAGTGCCTGGCCCACTGGGGTGGAACCAGTGAAAGACAGCTTGCGCAGGCGCGGATCCGCCAGGATAGGCGCAGTCACAGCCGTAGAACCCGCTGAAGGCACCACGTTAACTACTCCAGCCGGCAAGCCCGCTTCCTGTAACAACCGCCCCACCGCTAACGAGGAAAGCGGAGTCAAGGAAGCCGGCTTAAG
>JAISMT010000130.1 GCA_031276585.1 Bifidobacteriaceae bacterium | reverse complement strand
GTGCGTTTGGACGTGCGTCGCATTGAGACCCTGAAGGAGGGTACGGAGCCAGTGGGGAACCGTACCCGGGTCAAAGTGGTTAAAAACAAGGTGGCGGCGCCCTTCAAACAGGCCGAGTTTGACATCTTGTATGGCCAAGGTATCTCCCGAGAAGGCAGCCTGATTGACCTGGGAGTGGAACATGGCATGGTGCGTAAATCCGGAGCTTGGTACACCTATGAGGGGGATCAACTAGGTCAAGGCAAAGAGAACGCTCGCAGTTTCCTCAAAGACAACCCAGCTCTAGCGGACGAGTTGGAACAAAAAATCTTGGTGGCGTTGGGTATTACCAACGGCCCTGAAGACGCTTTGACATCCGCAGCGTCTGAACTGAATGGCGGAACGGTGGCGCTTGCTGAAGACGCCACTAAAGCGGGTACAGCTAAGGGTGTGGCAGCCAAAACGCCAGCGGTGAAAGGTAAATGAAGGTAGACACTCAAGAAGAGTTTGCCCGTTCCATTGCTCTTAAGGCGTTAGACGGAGCCCCCCGGTCCCGAGTCCAGCTCGAGGAAATACTGGAAAAAAAAGGGGTACCGCCGGAAGCCGTTCAACATGTTTTGGACCGGTTTGAAGCGGTGGGTTTGGTGGATGATCAGGCTTTAGCTGACATGCTGGTGCGTACCAGGCATTCTGAACGTGGCCTAGTAGGACCGGCTTTAGCCGCCGAACTACGCCGTAAAGGAATCCCTCCTCCAGTAGCAGCGGCAGCTTTAGAACAGGTGACCTCTGAAGACCAGCTAGCGGCAGCCGAACGCCTAGCGGCCAAGAAACTAGCTGCTACTCAGGGGTTACCGGAGGCTACCCGGCTCCGCCGCACGGTTGCCTTGTTAGCGCGTAAGGGATACCCGGCTGGGCTAGCCTTTGAGACCACCAAACGCCTCTTGGAAGCCCAGTGAAGCAATACTCAACTGATAACAGTGGTGGACCAGCAGTCTGCCTAATCGGCCCAAACTTGCCCTAGTGCCATGTGGTTTGGGAGAGCGAGCTTGGCAAGGTTAGTAGGCTGGTGCGCGCCATGACCACTGAACCGCTAGCAGCAACGCCCACACCGCCGGATACCAACCAGCCATCAAACGTGGACCGCTCAAATACAGACCGGCCCCGCACCTATGCCATCCGGACTTTGGGCTGCCAGATGAACGTCCACGACGCCGAACACATGGCTGGCGTACTAGACGCCGCCGGTTATGAACCAGCTTCCGGTGGTGCCATCCACCTGCAGGGCATACCGGAAGCCGATGTAGTAGTGCTCAACACCTGCGCGGTCCGTGAAAACGCCGCTACCCGGTTGTTTGGCAATCTGGGCCAGTTGCGGGCTATTAAACAAAACCATCCTGGAATGCAGATCGCCGTGGGTGGGTGCTTGGCGCAAAAGGACCGCCACGTCATAGTGGAACGGGCCCCTTGGGTAGATGTGGTGTTTGGCACCCATAACCTCGGCTCTCTACCGGTGTTGTTGGAACGAGCCCGCCACAACCAACGCGCCCAGGTAGAGATAGAAGAAGCCCTCACGGTGTTTCCTTCTACTTTGCCTACCCGCCGCGATTCGGCTTTCAGCGCTTGGGTGTCTATCTCGGTGGGCTGCAACAACACCTGCACCTTCTGCATCGTGCCGTCTTTGCGGGGTAAAGAAAGAGACCGCCGCCCGGGTGACGTGTTAGCTGAGGTAGAAGCAGTGGTGGCGGCGGGTGCCGTAGAGGTGACTTTACTGGGTCAGAACGTGAATTCTTATGGTGCTGAGTTCGCGGATCGGGCCGCATTTGCCCAGTTGTTGCGGACAGCGGGCCAAATCCAGGGCTTAGAACGTCTCCGTTTTACTTCCCCCCACCCCGCGGCCTTCACCGATCAGGTGATTGAGGCCATGGCGCAAACTCCAGCGGTGGCTCCCCAACTACACCTGCCGCTGCAGTCCGGTTCTGACCGGGTGCTACGCGCTATGCGTCGCTCTTACCGTGCCCAGCGCTTCTTAGGCGTTTTGGAACGCGTCCGGGCGGCTATGCCGCAGGCCGCCATCAGCACAGACATTATTGTGGGTTTCCCCGGAGAAACGGAACAGGACTTCCAAGAGACTCTGGACTTAGTGGAACAAGCGCGTTTCACTAGTGCCTTCACTTTTCAGTATTCGCCCCGCCCGGGTACACCGGCCGCCACCATGCCGGATCAGGTCCCCCCTGAGGTGGTTACGGAACGCTTTAACCGTTTGGTAGAGCTGCAAGACCGCATCGCAGAGGAATTGAATGCGGACCAAGTGGGTCTAGAAGTAGAGGTGTTGATTGCGGCGGGTGAAGGCCGGAAGGACAAAGAACGTCTTCGGATTTCCGGCCGGGCCCGGGATGGTCGCTTGGTGCACATCGCCTTACCAGCCACCCCGACATCCGCCAGCCCAAGCCTGACCAACCCAGGTTCCGGCGGCATCGGCCCAACCAATCTTTCCGTAGTCCCCGGACCCGGTGATCTGGTCATTACGCAAGTGACTGGTTCAGCTCCCCACCACCTGATTGCGGACGCAGCTTTGAATGGTGGCCCTTACCAAGTGATCCCCTACCGCCAGCGCCGTCCCGAAGCCGTTACCGGGCAATCAGGACAGAGCCAGCGCCGAGTGTTGCGCACGCAGCTCCCGCTTCAAAATCTTTCCGGAAGCGTTCTTAGGTAACGATTCGGCTATCACCACAAACCGGGGGGTTTTGAAGCGAGCCAGATGGGTGCGCACATGTTGGATCAGGTCGGCTGGGGTCACCGCGGCGGCATCGTGTAATACCACTACGGCTGCTACCGCTTCCCCGAAACGCCGGTCTGGTACACCAATCACAGCTGCTTCTTTGACTTGGGGATGTAGGTAGATCACTTCTTCCACTTCTCGAGAGGCTACTTTTTCCCCGCCCACGTTAACGGTGTCTTTAACGCGGTCTACAAAGTAGAGCCGTCCCGTTTCGGAACGGTAGCCTTGGTCCCCCGTATGCAGGTAGCCGCCGTGGAACAGGGCAGCAGTTCCTTCTGGGTCCTGCCAGTAACCGGCACAGGCATGAGGCGAGCGGAATGCGATTTCTCCTACTTGACCGTCTGGTAGCGGGCGGGAGGCGGCGTCCAAGATTTCCAGTTCTACGTTGA
>JAISMT010000091.1 GCA_031276585.1 Bifidobacteriaceae bacterium | reverse complement strand
AAATAGGCCAAGCTGGTTCAGCTCCACCCCAAGTGTGGAAAGGCGAAAACCCGGTACCTTGTCCCACCACGAACCCTAACCCGCTTAGGTAGGCCACCCCCCAAGCCAATAAATTGGGTATTAAAGCTGCACTAAGCAGTATCAATGCCACCGCGCCTACCGGATCCGCCCCTAACGAATTAAATAGCTCTCGGAACCGGCCTTGCCCTCCCAATACCAGGATCAAGATCAAGCCTGATGACGCAGCTAACAGGACCAACGCCGCTAAACCAGCCGCCCTCAAGGCGGCCATAACCTCGGGGGCTATTCCAGCAGCCAAAAGTTCTCGCCACCGCCCCAGCAATTCACCATTGTGTGGTTGGTTACCCCACAACAACCCCACCAGCGCTGTAACGGCGGCACCAAATAAAGCGGCTGGCGCGGCACCGGACTGGTTCCGGCCTAGCACCAGCACCACTAATACCGCCATCGCCAAGAATCCAGCCAATCCCCCCAACACCAAAGGCCAACCACGAGCAGCCGTAGCGTGACTTAGTGCAGCACAAGCCAACACGCTAATCAGCGCTATCCCCAGTGGCGAAACACTGACCAGAGCGCTTGATGCCCCCTGTCCCACTACTGTCCAACCACCATGCCCTAAAACCCATAAACTCGAGCCAAAACGTCCAGCATCCGCCCAAGAAACCCCAGCGTTTACCGCTAACCCCGAAGTGGTAGTGAAAGTAGCGACTGTTGGTATTACCACCACCACCCAACTCAACAGGGCCGCTTGGACTCCCACCAACAAGCCCGCGACTGTTGGAGCAAGCCCACGGGGGGCCGGTCGGATAGCAGGTTTTACTTCGCTACTCTCCTCCCGAGGCCGCCAAAACTTTGGCAGGCGAGTCAAATTCTTTGCTCCTCTCGGGGCGTTATTAGACCACTTGGGGTCCAAAACTCTGGTAGTTGAATCAAGTTCTTCCTCACTCGGGTTCCCCACCAAAACTCCAATCGCAGGGAGGAGATTTGGTGGGATGATTCTAGATGAGTCATCGCTCCGCACTATGTTGCCAGGTCTGTGGAGTTAGCCCCACCCGCCTCACGCAGGGCAAGGAACTTTGACGAAGAAGCTGTATTTTCATGACTCGGTGTTGAGCTAGAGGCTTCTTCCCGGGCCAGGAGGTCCGCAAACGGACCGGTTTGAGTGGCAAGTTCCGGGTAGACACCTTGTTGAACCACCCGCCCAGCGTCTAATACGTAAACGGCATCGGCGTGACGTACCGTGCTGAGGCGGTGCGCTATCACAATCACAGTGCGGCCGTTGGCCTCCTGACGCAGTCCTTCTAAAACTTTTGCTTCGGTGGTGGTATCCAATTGGGAAGTGGATTCATCCAAAACCAATACCGCTGGTTTACGCAACAGCGTTCGAGCCAGAGCTAGCCGTTGACGTTCACCCCCGGAAAGTAGCTCCCCCATTTCTCCTACCGGCGCCTCCCAGCCTTCAACTTTTTGGGCAATAACGGTGTCCAAGCAGGCCACTTGCGCTACTCGTTCCAGTTCTTCAGCAGTAGCATCAGGGCAGGCTAACAGCAAGTTCTCCCGAATAGAAAGGTTAAAAAGATAGGGCCGTTGAGAGGCTACTGCCACCCGGTCCCGCAATTCCCTCAGCGGCCAATCCGTTAGGGGACGCTGCCCCAAAAAGATGCTCCCCTGGCCGGGATCCCAGGAACGGGTTAGGAGTGCCGCCAGCGTGGATTTACCAGAACCCGAAGCCCCCACTACAGCGGTGATACAGCCGGAAGCGGCAGTTAAATTCACGTCCTGGAGTGCAGCGTTAGAACGTTGTACTCCAGGATAATGAAAAGTGACACCCTGAAATTTGATACCCCAATCCGTTCGAACCAAGATCTCCGAATCCGCTTCAACCGGAGAACCTCCCGCTGTCGAACGCATGGGGGACGGCAAAGGAGCCAAATCTGGTACCACCGGAAGGGCATCTGTGATCTCAAAAATACGGCGAGCTGAGGCGTAGGCCTGTTGTAAATCAGCCGCGAAATCTTCTACTGCGGTGACTGGAGCAAATGCGGCCACTGTGACTCCCAAACCCAAACCCAGGAGCGCCGGCTCCACCCCGCATGCGGCTAAAACAATCAATTGAGCCACCCCGGTTAGCGCCATCACGCTGACATTGATGCCCCGGCGCCAGGCAACAGCGTTGCCCAAGGTTTTGAGTCCAGCAGCCAGTGGCTCACCAGCTCGACGCATGGAATCTAAACGCCGCTCTTGGTAGTTGAAAGCCAGTACTTCCCGTACTCCCTGCACTGAATCACGCACCTGTCCTGCCAACTGACCGCGGGCGGCGCGCACCTGGCGCGCCGCCCGCGCTGAAGCCGCCCGCCGCAGAGCTGGTGTTACTAGTCCCACTAACGCTAACCCCGCCGTTAGGGGCGGAACTGACCAGGGTGAAACCGCTACCCCTAAATACACCAGGGTTGCTACTGGCACCAGCAATGCAGTGACTGCTGGGCCTATGGTGTGGGCAAAGAATACTTCGACCCGGTCTACGTCTTTGGTTACTCGGCTCAGCAAATCACCAGTCTCGCGGCCCTCCACCGCGGCTGGGGCTTGCGGAGCCAGCCGGTCATAGAAATAGAGGCGCAGCTGTGCCAAAGCTCTAAAAGCCACGTAATGCCCGCAATACTGTTCCAAATAGCGCGTTAAACCTTTGAGTAGGGACAAACCCACTAACAGGCCAAGCACTGGCCACCATCGCGCGGTACCACTGGTTGCACCCATTACCGCCCAGGCCGCCAACCCCACTAGGGCTATACCAGCTACCAAAGCCAGTAGACGGAAAAATATGGAAAGCCCCAACGGCGGCAGCAAGGGCCTAGAAAGCGTCAATAAACGGCGCCGGATCTGCGGTCCAGTCAAACCGGGTTCTAGAGACCGTCCGGAGACCGGAGAACTTGACTTAAGTACCGAAGTTTCGGGTGTTAAGCGATCTACCTGAGGTCCGTTTCCGCTGTTCATGCTGTCACCTCCAAAATCCGATCTGCTCCACTAATAGTGGCCTGCCGGTGGGAGATGGCGATAACCGTTTTGCCTTGCCCCAAGCGTTCTAATGCCGCCAGTATGGCCCGTTCGGAAGCCAGGTCAACATGCGCGGTGGGTTC
>JAISMT010000089.1 GCA_031276585.1 Bifidobacteriaceae bacterium | reverse complement strand
TGGCCGCCATGATGTCCCCCACCGTGCGGTCCGCGCCGCCTGACATAGTCATTAGTAACCCGTCTGCACTGACTACTACCCCTAAGCGAGCGCCGGGGGTAGAGCGTACAAACGAGTTTAAAAGCCAGGTCAGGTCTTGTCTGGGCTCTCCGGGCTGGTAGCTGGTGGTCATCAGATTCCTCCTTGGATGGGCATACGGTTGGGCCGATAGGGGGATGTAGGTTTGTGTTTCACCGTTCTGCTTCCCCCGCTCCGGCACCAGGGCCACTACGCCCCCGTTTAGTGCCCCGTTGGAACGCGCTAAAAGCAGAACGGACTTTGTTGGCGTCGCGGGTTTTGGTGGGGGCGGCTGGGGGTTGCGGTGGCGTTGGTAGCGCCGAGACTCCAGTTTGACGCCGTGCCAGACCTGACGCCGGTTTGGATTCGACGCGTTCTGGCTTGTAAGTGTTGATCCCAGCTAGTTCCGCTAAAGCTTCTTCTTGAATGGAAGCTTTCAGTGCAAACGCTGAACCGGCAATGGAACCGTTGAAGTCCGGAGCGGGGACCCCTGAGGGGCTGCCCCCGGGTTGGAAAGTGCCGCCCGCGGGGGGTGGGGGCAGGGCGCCCGGTGGTGGAGCAAAACCAGCGGGTGGCGCCATGCTGAGTGGTGAATTAAAGCCAGCGGCTGGCGGTATAGCACCTGGTGGGGTGCCGTTGAGCGGGGGGGCCACGGTGCCGGGATAAGCCGCCGATGCCGCGGGGCCGTTACCCGGTCCGTTACCCGGAAGTACCGGCGGAGCTGGGGTAAAAACCGGCGCCACCCGCGGGTTAGTAGCCGTTGAGGTAACACTTGGGTTTGGTGGCACCGGGTTAGGTGAAGCTAAAACCGGGGGCGAGGCCGCTGGGTTAAGCGGGGGCACTGGATTGGGCGCTGCCGTGTTGAAAGCTACCGGGTTAGGTGGCGCCTCGCTAAAAGGCACTGGAGCCAGGCCCGGGGTGGTGGACTCAGAACGGCGCGGTAACCCTTGGCGAGATGGTAACGCCGGGCGGCGGGCCGCCGTTGACAGGCGCCGCGGCGCCTGCTGGCCGGGGGCCGGTGATGGGCTGCCGGAGGCTAATGCTTCCGAGAGGGCTGGTAAATCAGCCGTCACATGAGCCGGGCGGCCCGGCCTAATAGCGGGCTTAGCTTCCCCCACTGACCAGGTAATTGGGCCTTCAAAAGTGCCAGTCAAAGGACCCAGTTCTCCGGTTTCCCGGGCCGCACCCAACGGATCTGACAAACCCAACGGATCCGGTGAAGTGTCTGTAGAAGAGCGCCGGGAGGGGGCACTGCTTGTATGCAGCACCTCTGACGGCTGCAGCGCTGCCGGAGAAGGCCAATCGCTGGGGGCCACCTCCTGGGGGGAAGCCGAATGGCGTGGCACCGGAGCTGCTGGCGTCTGGCTGGTCCCCTCCCCTAACGGGGAGAAACGTGCCCCCAAAGGCACCATGGTTTCAGTTCCAGCGGGAGGCAGAAGAGATTCAGCGCTTGGTTCTAACCGGGCACCACCGGCTCGCCGCCGGTTGGGGGGTACCGCTGCTGCGGCTGGCGTGGACTCGGCTGAAGCCGGTTCGGCTGATGCTGCCGCTAGGTCCCCTGTTCCGGGTTCCACCGGCCCTAGCTCGGTTTCTGGGAGCACGTTTTCTGGTGTCGCAACCAAGCCCGGCGCTACCGGTGTTTCCGCGGCACTGGGAGTGCCCTTACCCCGCCGTTGGGGTAGTTCAGTGCCGCCTTCCGGCACCAGATGAAGCGGTTGAAAAGCGGGGTCAGAAGTAGAGCCCTCGGAAGCTACCGCGGCATCTAATTGCGGTTGGGGGGCTAAAACTGGTTCTTCCCCGCCCGGGGCGCGGCGGCCTTGTTCCGGTGGCCTGTCATCCAGCAACTGGGAAGGCACTCGCACTGTGGCCGCGGTACCGCTAGCGTTTTCCCCCGGTACGGGAGCAAAAGAAACCGTAACGCCCAACCGAGCCGCCAACCGGGATACCACCGCTACCCCAAGACGGCCCCGGGCCAGATCTTCCGGACTAGGCCCCGCTTGCAGCACTTGGTTAGCCCAAGTGAGTTCCTCCGGGGCCATACCCACGCCGTTGTCTACCACCGCCAGCACCAAATCACCTTGCTGGTTACTACCGCTAACTTCTACCACAGCCCCTTCCGGGCTAAAGGCAGCCGCATTTTCCAGCAGCTCAGCCACCAGGTGCGCCAAAGGCACCACCGCATAAGCACGGATCATGGGATCCCATTCCACGGCGATCTTAACTCGTTCGTAGTACTCGATTTGAGAAGCCGCCGTGCGGACCACATCAGACATCGTTAACGGTTCACGAATGGAACGTTCCGGGTCTCGCCCCGCCAGGATCATTTGCGCTTCAGCACCACGCCGGATCCGGGCCATCAAGTTGTCCAGCCCAAACAGAGCGAACAATTTGTCCGGGTCTGTCTCCGATTGTTCTAGCTGATCCAAGATCTTCATGGCGCGGCCCACCAGCGTGATCTCACGCCGGGCCGTGGTGTTGATGGCCACCGGCACGGCTTGGCTTAGTTCCGAACCTTGAGTTACCGGCGCTGCGGGTTGAACTGCTGACTCTAGGGGACTAGCCCCCGGCTCTACCGGAGCAAAAGGATCTCCGGTAGCAAACGGATCGGCAGCCACAAATGGCTCCGCTGCTGAGAATGGCGCTTTTACGGCGGGAAAATCAGCGACACTTGGCCCCGCTACCAGATCGGCAAACGAAACAAACCCGCCATCCGGGTTAGTGGTTGCCCGTTGGGGCTTTGGGATAGCGGAAAACGGCTGCCCGGCCGGGGCTACCGGCGCCAGCTGAGTTGCGGGGGCACCCGGCACGCCGGGTTCCGCCGAGGCTTTCCAGGCAGTGGGCGCAAATTGCGTGGCCACCTCTACCTGTGTCACCTGAGCTTTGAGCCGTTTAATGGTACTAGACAGGGAGATCAAAACTCCCAGTCCCACCAGCGCTAACACCGCCAAAATAGCGCCTATCTGCACCAAATTGGGGAAGCTGGCCAGGTCAACGAGCTGTTCTAGCCCGGATGACTCAGCCAGAAATTGGATTCTAGGCATATCAAAGGCACTTTCCTTTATCATCAATTTTTGTACAAGCACACTTTCCTTCTAGACACTCCTCAAGAGTAAAGCGATACTTGTAACCGGTTCCGCCCGGCCGCACCTCCGGAATATTCAGGTCTTTGCAATCCGCATATCTATAAGGACTACTGCCAACTATCCCGTTGACCCCCGTAAAGTTGGTGGCCTCTGGAATGGTTCGCGACCCAGAACCGTATGGTTCGCCGCACCTATGGTAATGATAGGGGGTGAACCAAACTGGCCGGGAATTGGTCTCATTGAAGAGTCCTTTGTGTCCCCAGTTTCCGCCATCGTGCCCCAACGAACCCCGCGGGTTGTAGCCTCGGCCCCATACTTCAATGCCGCCAGGCTGCTTACAACCCGGCACTTTTTTACTATGGTTTTTAGGGTCTAGACAGGCTACCGGGTCAACCCCGTTCTTATCGCGGTACCACCACAAAACGTACCCTTGCCCGGTCTGGTAAGACGCCACGCCGCTGGCCACTGCCACCACTGCACCAGCATCGTTGCTTTGGTCGCCTTGAACGTATTGCACCACTTTTAGTTCCTCCCCCCGGTCACCATTGTCCGGTAGCCGTTCATAACTTCTTTCCGGCTTACCCCAACCGTACAACACGCCATCTTCGGAAAGCACAAACATTGCGGTAAAAGCGCAAGATAATCCAATAATCACCGGACGGAAAGGTTTGCCGCCTTGGGTCCCAAAATCGACATATCCTGGCGTGCGCGCACATTGGTTTTGGGCCGCCGTACTGAGCTTTTTTCCATTCTTATCGGTGGTACAGTTCCGGCCTAGTGCCGAAAAATGTTGGCTATAACCCCAAGTAATGACTTGGCCGGTAGAAAGTACCGCGCCCCCAAAACCAATACCGGAGTGAATTTGCGTAATATGTCCCGCCGGGTTATGAGCCCGTTTGAACCACTTACTCAACGCCTCTGATTGCACCGCCTTGACTGGTTTATTGGTGGACCCTCGCATATCCGGTTCATTAGGATATTTGTAGCCCGAATGCCAACCCGGCTGGTCCGGACGTTCATAGTTATAGGTGGCCCCCAAAAGCCCATCCCGGCCAAAGTAGTAAACATCGCCATTTTCTAGTATTACCCAATAGTTGTTATAACCGCCTTCTAGTTGCACCGGACGGTTACCTTCCAAGGTGGGGTCCGGTAATCCCACCACCGCTTGGGCCCCAATCTGGTTGTTGGCGGCATCGGACTCCCGGCCTGGACCACCATAGTTATGCATACCCCACGAATAGACCAGGCCACCCCGGGTGATAGCAGCGCCTGACATCTCGGTGCCACTCAACACCGAAACCCCGCAAAGTTGGGTACCAGACCCTCCGGTGTTGGTGCCTATGCGCACTGGCCGGGGTGGTACAGAAGGGTTAGAAGAGGTTTTACCCTCCCGGCGTCCGGTACCGTCCCGCCAGCCTCCCCAGTCTCCCCAACCCCAAACACAACCCCTAGTGTCTACGGCGTTCATGTTGTAGATCCCAGAAGTCATCTCCACTATGGAATCTTGGGGTAACCCAATCACTTTGGAAGGCGGATAATTGTTTTCACTGACTGGTGGTAGTGGCATATCAGCGGGCGGTTTGGTGCCCAAGCAAACTTCGTATTCATCTTTGGGCAAACCTTGGCAAGGACCGGGATCTTGCTCCATACATTCTTCGAGTGTTTTACCGCTGTTCATGCATTCTTCGATGCTCTGCGAACCGGACGGGTTGGGTTTGAAGGTAGCGCCTTGGTTGGCGCCGGCTATGCCACCGTTGGCGTAACCCCAAACGTAAACGCTTTGCTTCCAAACCCCCACGCCGGTATCCACCGAGCGGCGGTCTTTGCGGGCTTCTGCCGGGGCGGCATCGTCCGTCAATACTGCAGGCACCCCGGGCGGTCGAATCTCCGGTTGTGCCGCCGGGACTAGCGCGGCTTTCCCGCCCGCTTCCGCTTGTCCCGCAGCTACCACTATTACTCCTACCAACGCGACCGCGGTAGGAACCACCCACCACGCCCGCCGGTTCCAGACTCGGATCATTATCACTGGCCTCCCTCGACTTGAGTCGGAATTTGATCCACTGGCACTAACGCGTAGGTGTAGCCGGTAACCACATATTCCGCCTGGTTAGTGGTGGCACCGGGTGTCAGTTCGCTGCCCTGGACTTCCACGGCATTGACCAGAAACATCCGGGCAGAATCGGCTTGCAAACTTCGGAGGAAAGCTTGGGTTTGTTCCACTGTGCCGGTCAGGGTGATTTGGAAGTGATATTGATACAGGCCCGGTGGTGGCGGTGGCACAACGGGAGGCGTATAGCCGCCCGGCCCAGCGGGTAACGGTTGCGCTAAGGTCAAGGCCACCGCCCGGCTAGCGGTCACGTTGGTTACCCGCGTCACACTGGAACGCGCCAACTCCGCCAGGTAGGACGTGAACTCGGAAAGTTCGCCCGAGGTGGGGAACTTGGAGCGGCTGGCGGCTAGATCAGCTTCCATTTGAGGGAGTTCTTCTTGTAGTTGGGCTAGCACGTCCAGTTCATTACGGGTTGAAGCGTTTTGGGTTTCTACGGCTGCAGCTTGTTTGAGGGCCCGGCTGCGGGCCTCCAACGTGGGGGCATAGAGCACAAAATAGGTTCCAGTAGCTAGAGCCAGGCATAACAGCACTACCAGCGCCATCATTAGCCCGTTTTTCTTATCACGCATCAGTGGGCCTCTCCGGTTGAGGGCGGGGCGGCGGCGTTACTGTCGGGTTTAGCACCCGTTTGGGTGGCCGATGCCGCCTGGGCATCTTTTGCCGTTTCCGTGTCTGCCGGGGCGGCATCGGGCGCTGTCTTAGCTTCCGCTGCCCACTGCTCAAACTGGGGCCCCAACACTTTGCCCGAAAGACCTAGCAGGTTGATCTGTGCGGAACAGTTTGCGGTGTATCCCGTTTGGGTACCCAAAGTGGTTTCCGTAATGTTGGAGTAACTAGCGTCCTCAATACCGGGAATCTGCGCCAACGCATCCAACCAAGCTGAGGTCTCCTCCAAAGTGGCTACAAACACGGTGATGGTGATAACCCCCACCCGGTGGCCGGCC
>JAISMT010000022.1 GCA_031276585.1 Bifidobacteriaceae bacterium | reverse complement strand
ACTCATCGTTAGCGGTGATGGCTTGGATCTGGTCCATGGTGCGTTGAGCGGCTTGGTCACGGTCCTGGATAGCTGATTCGACTACGGTGCGGTGCTGAGCAATTGAAGTGGCTTCCTCGTCGGCTTCGGTTTGCTTGAGTTGAATTAACCGTCTCAACCGAGCAGCTTCTTCAAAATTAACCGCATCAAGAGCTCGAGCCCGGTCACGCCGATACCGGTTAACTAACTTCTCAGCATCCCACCGGCGTTCTTCGGCATAAGTAGCACTAGTGGCAGCGTTGCGAGCCGAAACCTGGGCACTATCCAACACAGCCGCATACTCCACTAGTGCATCCCCAGCGGCTTGATACCTGGCTTCGGCTTTAACCACATCATCGACCACGGTGTCTCGGGTTTCTAACAAAGCAGCTACCGAATCAGCTTGCGAATCCGCAGCATCTAACTCCCGTAACAACCGAGCCGCGTTTTTCATCGCCGCCGCAATATCCAAATAACGGTTACCACCCAAACGCACCACTTCTGGATCCCCCCAAACCCTCAGCTACGAAACCATAGCTACAAAAAACCAAGAAAACCAAAAGACTGCGAAAACAAAAAACCTTCGCAGCAAAAGACGGTAACACACTACGAAGACCGTGCCACTAGAGATAAGCACTGCCTGGATACCTGGGCGAACACGGTAAGCGAACCAACCAGAAACCCTCTCACGAGGCGCGTGCGTGGGGATCATCCATGTGACTGCCCAAAATGGGGATTGAAGTGCTGTTTATGGTTTGAGTGCCGCCAGGGCAATCGTGACGATGTTGTGGAAGGTTCCGCCTAGTTCCAACCTGGCCACCAGAGCATTCTTAAAGGCTCAGCCGGTCCAAGGCCTGTGTTAGTCGAGTACAAACCGATTCGTTGGCGATGACCTGGATAACCCTTCCCGCGCGGCACCACCCCGGCGTAGATGCTAACGTTTAGCTTGTCCGTTCGCCCCTGCGAAGGCTTTTCCGAGAATATTTAGGAGTTTGATTATGGCCAATGCGTATGGTTACACCCCGGCAGAGATGACTGCTGCGGGGCAGCGCCTCATTTCCATCAAAGGCTCAATCGGTGAGCAGATAGTTGCAGCTCAGAACGTGGTGAGCGGTTTGATCGGTAGTGGGTTCGCCACCCAAGCGGCTTCCGGTGCGTATCAAGAGCAGTTCACGTCTTTAGCTGAAGGGCTCCGTTCCGTGTCGGATAACCTTGAGCCGCTAGGGAGTTTCCTGGTCCAATACGCGGATTCCGTTGTCGACATGGACACTCAGTTCGGGTCGCAGCTGCGCGGCAGCTGACACCACGTTTGAAACTGGAACCGCCAGAATTTTCAGTTTTACCGCAGGCGGTTCGTTTTCACGCCTAAATAGCCGTTGCAGCTGATTTGGGCGAGCGTTAGTTCTGTTACCAAGGTGTGGCTACCCCGGTTATGCTCGGTGAACTATTCGCTGTGGCACACTCCTCAGTGGCGTGTTTGTTGGGGCAGAAAATAACCTGCGTTACTTGGGTTGGCCGGGGTAAGCCACCCCTTGGGTTTTGATGTGTGCGCTATACGGGAGCGTTGAATGGAGGTTGTGATGGCAGGCCCGCGCATTGTTGTCCAGGTTGACAGCGTTAGACTCCTAGGCACCAGTTTAAAAAGTATCGGAGCCGAGTTCGAAGGCGCTAACACTAACAGCGCCAACATTGCTGCAGCAGTGGGACATGGTGGACTGGCGCAGGTGGTGCGCGACTTTTCGAAAAAGTGGGATGAAAGCCGCAAGAAGATGACTGAAGCGGTAAAGAGCTTAGGGGATGCTGCAGCGGCGGTGGCGGACGCTTGGGTGGATATAGACCAGCAAGGCGCAGATTTGTTACGGGGCCAGGATGAATGACGAGGCGGATTACACGCCTGGCATCAAGTTTGGCGGTGAACTGCGCACGTGGCATGAGGGTGAGGCTCCAGTAAGTTGTGGGCCTTTACCCGACGGCATCGGGCCAATAATTTGGCGTACGGAAGTTGAAGAGCCAACGCAGGAGACTGCGCAAATAGCCGAGGCGCGGGTTGAACCTGTTGCCTTACCGGTGTACCGGCTAGCTACAGGAGCGCCGACCCAGTGAGCACTCCAACCGTAGATATTTTCGCCCAACCAGCGGTTGTGCCGCCGCTCCCAGAGCTGGGTGCACCCGCATTGGCCCAAGCATTAGCTCAGGCAGATCTATCAGCAGTTTTGGAAGCGTTAGCCTCGGATGTGGTGCTCTTACCGGTAGTAGCTGGAGATGAGCTAGGCAGTTACGATGTTAGGGCGTTCACCGCTCCATCTGCCACGGCAGAACTTGACCTTTTAGTGTTCTCATCCGCTGAGACATTTGATCTTTTCCTGGGCGAGTCCCCCGACCGTCTTTTTGTACTACTACAAGGAGCTGCTGTAGTCGAGTGGGCATTAGATAACGCTGACCTCATTGAGGCGTTGGTGTTCGATGCCGCTGGGCCGCATCCGTTGCGGTTGGCTGTATCCACATTGAACGCATTGGTTGAAGTATCCGAAGTGGAACCAGAGAATGACATCCCGGAGCCTGTGGATCTAAGCGGAGCCACCGTCACTGGGTTCGATGTGCCATTGCCGGAGCACTGGGGCCGGATCGACTTATTGGATGCAGAGAAAAAGGGGCAACAGATCAAACGCCTCGTCAAACAGCAACTTAAGTCGTTGGGGGAACAGGGCGCAACGGTGCGCTATGAGACTCGTGCCTGGCTCCGTTCTGCTGCTGATAGAGCGGCATCTCAAGGTGGAAGTCAGATGGCGTTTCTCCTGGCAGGCGGAAAATATGGGGCGGCGAGTCTAAGTATGGTTGTTTACTACCACGACATCGGCTCGCCGGTAGGGCCGCAACGGCACATTGACCGGATAGCTACTCAGTTAGCATCAGATGGCACCGGTAAAGTGGCTGAAATTGACATGGAAGACACCCGGATAATACGTCATGAGCACCTCGGGTCTGGGGCCCCCAAGCTGGGGGCCGAGGTTGAGTTACTTCTGATTGATTACTGGATTGATGCCCCCGATGAACGCCACCTGGCCCACGTATCATTTTCCACCCCGCATGTGGACGCACGGGAGGCAATGATTGCTCTCATGGACAACGTTGTGTTCAGTGGCCACTGGGTCCTTGATATTTCTGAGGATTTTGAAGGGGACAATCTGGCAGTCCGCGAGGATAACGTTTGACGAGCAGACCCGACCGCCCAGAGGTAACAGCTTTTAACCGTGATAGGACTGGCCTATGAGACTGAAGCTGAATCTGGTGCTGGCAGACAACTCCGTTCGGCCAGCGGCGGTAACAGCTGAAGCGACCGCGACGGTCGCAAATGTGGCTGCAGCAATCTACGCGGGGGCCACCGGACTACCGGTGGAAACTGAACAAACGTTCAGCCTTCAAGTGTTGTCCGGTGATGGTGAACCTGAAGCGTCTTTGCAGCCGCGGTCTTTATTGAGTGAGACGACGCTGCGATCTGGACAGAGTGTCCGGGTAGTTACTTGGACGCAAGCAGACACCGGCTCGGGTTCTACCCCTGCCGCCCGGTTACGGGTGATTGCCGGTCCCAACGCCGGGGCCGTTCACAAATTGAGGTTAGGTCCTAACGTCATTGGCCGCGACCCCTCTTGCGACGTGGTTATCAATGATCATTTGGTGTCACGCAGCCATGCTCGCCTGGTTGTTTCTGACCGAGTCGAGGTAGTGGATTTGAACTCCTCCAACGGCGTGATAGTGGCAGGCACGTTGGTTGATCACGCCGTGGTTGGTCCACGAGACACGCTGCTAATGGGCGATACGGCACTCGTGGTGGAACAAGATCCCACCCAAGCCAACGGTTCGGTGGCCGGAGACGTGGAATTTAACCGGTCACCACTGGTGCGTCCACCGTACCGGGGACGCGAGTTCGCAGCTCCCCAACCTCCGGCCCGACCCAAACCGTCCAAGCTACCTCTAGTTGCAATGGTCGCACCGTTGTTAATGGGCGTAATACTGTTCCTCGCAACAAAAAACATAATGAGCATAATGTTCGTTGCGCTAAGTCCTTTGATATCGGTCGGGACTTATCTAGACCGCCGATTCACCGACACCAAATCTGCCCGTGCTGAGCGAGAGCGTTTCGATGAAGACATGGAACGGTTACGGTCTGATTTAACCGCTGCTTTAGACGAGGAGCATTTAGCGCGCCGGGCGGAAACACTATCTCTGGACGCGGTTGTGCAAGCCGGCTTCGGATTAAGCCCAGATCTATGGCACCGCCAACCGGACGATGCCGCTTTTCTAGATCTCAACCTCGGTTTCGGTAGGGATGCTTCACGGCATAAATTAGTGCTCCCCGCCCGTGGTGAAGCAGATGCTGACACATGGGAAGTGTTAAGCGAATTGCAGGACCAGTCACGCTATGTCAACGACGTTCCGGTGGTTGCCAAGCTACGCACCAGCGGAAACCTGGGGATAGCCGGTGAGCGTTCCTGGGTAGATCCGGTAGGGCGGAATCTGGTTATTCAGCTAGCCAGCCTACATTCGCCTGCCGAGTTAACTTTGGTGGCAATCGCATCACCAGAATCATCTAACCGGTGGGAATGGTTAATGTGGTTGCCACACGTGGGTTCAGCCCATTCTCCGTTGACAGGACACCACCTCGCTTCCAGCCCTGCATCGGTCTCCTCATTAGTGGCGGGTCTGGAAGAACTGGTGGCAGCACGTAAAGCAATTTCCGGGAAAATCCGAGTCCCAGCGGTGGTAATGGTGGTAGAGAACGATGCCCCAGTTGAGCGTGGACGTCTAGTCACTTTGGCGCAAGATGGTCCTGAAGTTGGCGTTCACCTGGTGTGGTTCGCAGAACAGTTGGTGGACCTCCCGGCTGCATGCGATGCGTACCTGATACGGCTTCCGGATGGCGCGGTGTCTGCAGGTTTTGTCGATGAAGGCCGTGTCGCTGAGATCGGGAGGATCGAAACCATTTCGGCCGAACTAGCAGAAGAATTCGCGCGCGCGCTTTCCCCGGTACTGGACGCCGGTGCACCCGTAATAGACCAATCGGATATACCTAGATCCGTTTCCTATCTTGCTTTGACCGGTGATGCGTTAGCCTCTGACCCTAGCGTTACTACCGAACGCTGGCGCGAAAACGGTTCGCTGGTTAACGGAAGTGCAACCCGCAAAGGCACCCCCGCCACGCTCAAGGCATTAATCGGGTTGGGTGCCCAAGGTGAATTCACACTTGACTTACGGGCGCAGGGACCCCATGCCTTGGTGGGCGGTACCACTGGTGCCGGTAAGTCTGAATTTCTGCAGTCGTGGATACTGGGCCTAGCGACGGCACATAGCCCGCAACGTGTCACGTTTTTGTTTGTGGACTATAAAGGCGGTGCCGCGTTCGCCGATTGTGTACGGCTACCGCACACAGTAGGTCTGGTTACTGACTTATCTCCTCACCTAGTGCGGCGGGCTTTAGCATCGCTGCGGGCTGAGTTACGTTACCGCGAACATTTATTGAACCGGAAAAAAGCCAAGGACCTCATTTCTTTGGAACGCACCGGGGACCCCGAGTGCCCACCATCCTTGATCATCATGGTGGATGAGTTCGCAGCGCTGGTTGGCGAGGTACCCGAGTTTGTGGACGGAGTGGTAGATGTCGCTCAACGGGGCCGTTCCTTAGGACTACATCTGGTGTTAGCCACCCAGCGGCCGGCCGGAGTGATCACCGCGAATCTAAGGGCTAATACAAACTTACGGATAGCCTTGCGGATGGCTGACGAAACCGATTCGGCGGATGTGATTGATTCCGGATTGGCCAGCGAGTTTGACCCGCGAGTACCGGGGCGTGGAGCGGTACGGACCGGTCCGGGCCGAATTGCCTTATTTCAAACCGGGTATGCCGGGGGCAGGACTCGCTCCGAACCGGAGCCGCCTCGCATTGAAATTGAAACGATGGCGTTCGGGCCAGGGTTACCTTGGGAGATACCAGAGCACCACACAGTTACCGGCGACGACGATGACGGGCCTACCGACATCGCCCGGGTGGTGGGTGCAGTGCGGCAGGCTGCAACCGATTGTGGAGTGCCCGAACCGCGTAAACCGTGGCTACCCGAGTTGAAAACATGTTATGACCTGGCAGAAGCTATGGAGTCACAACCATCCCAGAACTCAGGACCATTACGTCTACTAATTGGAATAGCTGATGATCCGGCAAATCAAGCCCAACACCCCATCTACTACGAACCAGACACCGAAGGAAACCTAGCGGTTTTTGGTGGTAGCGGGTCCGGGAAATCTGGTTTGCTGCGAACCTTAGCGGTTGGAGCCGCGCTGCAAACGGCAGATTCGCGTACTGAGGTCTATGCCCTGGACTTTGCCGCATCTGGATTGGCGATGTTGGAGCCACTTCCAACCGTGGGAGCCGTGATTGACGGCTCGGACCAAGAACGTATTGCTCGCTTGATGCGCCGCATGGTAGGAGTGCTAGACGAACGTTCGGAACGCTATGCTGCGGCACGGGTCGGTTCAATCACCGAATACCGGGCTACTACTGGTAAGAACGACGAACCGCGCATCATCATATTGGTTGACGGGATGAGTGCGTTCCGCGACGAATACGAATCCACTACCAATTTAATGGTCACCTACAACCAATTCACGCGGTTGATGTCAGAGGGACGCGCTGTAGGTATTCACGTGGCTTTGTCTGCTGAACGTGCAAACGCTTTGACTAGCGCATTGGGTGCAAGCGTGCAGCGCCGCCTTGTATTACGCCATGCTGACGAGAACTCCTATATCGCTTACAATATTCCTTCCGACGTGTTAACCCCGGCTTCGCCACCCGGTCGCGGTGTTTTTGCTGGCGAGGTAAACGAACTACAGGTGGCGGTCCCGGGGGGTTCCGTCAGCCCCGCAGAACAGTCACAGCAGATCGACTTACTCGCAGAGCGCATGCAGCAATCCGGGATCGCGCCTGCTGAACCAGTAGGACGTCTTTCTGATCTGG
>JAISMT010000220.1 GCA_031276585.1 Bifidobacteriaceae bacterium | reverse complement strand
TTTAGCGTACTACTACGGTTACCAGCGCTTCATGCCAGCAGTAATGATCCTCACGTTAGTAGTCACATTAGCTCTAGTGCAGCTCAGCCAGTTCGTTGGTGATCGGGTAGTGGCCCGCATGAACCACCGTTGACCAAGAAACTATAAGGAGACATCATGCCTGAACCAATTCTCACCCCCACCCCAACCACCGAAGATTTCAGTGGCCGGGTGGCGTTCATTACCGGGGCCGCGGCCGGCCAAGGCCGTGCTACTGCCCTGGCTTTAGCCCGTTTGGGAGCTGATGTAGTGGGCTTCGATTTGGCGCAGGATTTGGAGTACCCCGCCTATGTTGGTAACAAAACAGATGGCCTAGACACTTTGCAAAAAGAGATCGAATCCTTGGGGCGCAGTTTCTTAGCAGCACGGGGCGATGTACGCCAAGCTTCCGATTTAGAACGGGCGGTGAACGCTACTCTGGAGCGTTTTGGCCGCATTGACGTCTTGTTCAACAACGCTGGGGTGGGCTCTTACGCTACTGCCACTGAACTGACCGAGGAACAGTGGGATGCAGTGTTGGACATCAATCTAAAGGGAGCTTGGCTAGCGGCTCGAGCTGTAATCCCCACCTTGGTAGCTCAAAAATCGGGCGTTATTATCAACAACTCTTCAATCGCTGGGCTCCGAGGTTTCCCTCGTTTATCGCATTATGCCGCTTCTAAATGGGGTTTAGTGGGTCTAACCAAATCTTGGGCCCTAGAGCTAGCCCCTCACGGCATCAGGGTACTTAGCATCCATCCCACCTCGGTAAACAGTGAATTCAACGACGGTTTAGCCCAGCAAGAAGGTTCTACTCCGCTGGAAATAGCCCAACGTTCGGCCGGTAACTTGCTGCCAACGCCTTGGATTGAGGCCGATGACGTAGCTCAATTGGTGGTCTTCTTAGCCTCGGACCGAGCCCGTTATCTAACAGGTAGCCAGGTAGCCATCGATGCCGGCCTGTTGACCCGCTGAGGTGAACTACAGCACAACCGCTTTGGCGGATCTAGGTATCCGGGAACTTTTGGACGGCTACCGCGAGCAGCGCTTCAGCCCGTTAGAAGTTCTGGCAGCGGTCGAATCACGCGCCCCGGCCGGTGCTAATTTAGGTGCCCTTAGCTGGTGGGATGGTGATGGTGCAGCGGCTCAAGCCCGCGAGTCTGAGCAACGTTGGCGGGAGGGCCGTGCGCGGCCGTTGGAAGGAGTGCCGGTCACAGTAAAAGACTCGCTGGACGTACGAGGCTGGCGCAGCACTGCCGCCTCCCGTTTACGAGTTGATTCTGCCCCAGCCACTAGTGACGAACCAGCGGTAGCTCGTTTACGGGAAGCTGGTTGTGTGTTGGTGGGTAAGACCACCATGCCGGAATTTGCTTGGTGCGCGGTCTCTGATTCCCCACTGTACGGCTTAGTCCGCAACGCTTGGGATGACTCCCGCACTGCAGGCGGCTCTTCGGGGGGAGCCGCGGTGGCAGTCGCTTTAGGAATTGGTGCTATTGCTCTAGGTTCAGACGGTGGTGGTTCGATTCGTATCCCGGCTTCTTTCAACGGAGTGGTGGGACTCAAAGCCACCTACGGCCGTATCCCTGCTCTACCTTCAGGTGCTTTCGGCCGTTTAGCCCACATCGGTCCGCTCACCCGCACGGTGGAGGATTCCGCGATCACCTTGGATGTTATTGCTCAGCCGGACCCGCGTGACCCTTACGCCGGTGCCACTCCCAGTTTTAGTTTCCGAGACAGGTTGGAACGCGCCGCGTTGCCCCCTCTACGCGTCGCTTTCAGCCCCAATTTGGGCGGGGCCCGGCCTAACCCCGATGTAGTAGCTGCTTTGGAGAAAGCCGCTGCAGCTTTAGCCGAGCGCGGGTTGGAGGTAATAGATAGCGATGTGGGTTGGCCGGACCTTTCCGACCGTTTCGAATTAGCCTGGTTAGCGGTTTTAGCGGCCCAGTTGGGGCACTTGAAACCTGCTGCTTTGGAGCTGATGGACCCAGCTCTAGTGCAAGCCATAGAACGCGGTAAACAGATCTCTGCCACCACCTATCTGCGGACTTTCAGCAAGTTAGACCAGAGGGTGCACAGTCAGATGACAAATCTGGCCCAAAACGCGGACTTGTTGGTTACCCCCACTGTGCCTCTCACCGCTTTCGCGGCCGGTAACTACGCCCCCAATGGTTCTACCAGCTGGATCAGTTGGACACCCTACACCTGGCCCTTCAACTTGACCGGCCAACCCGCTATCTCTGTGCCAATAGGCCGAGGAAACGATGGCCTACCCATTGGTCTGCAGGTAGTGGCAAGACGCGGCCGGGATGACCAAGCTTTAGCTGTGGCCACCCTAATCGAACAAGATTCGGGCTTTCTTGCTGAGAATCGAATCCCTTATTTGGTACCCAGTTGATTCAGCAAAGCTGCCGGAGCTTGGCAAAATTCGATGGGTTTTATTGGGGCCGCCGAATCAAAAGTCATTTGTTCCGCCGTAGGTAGACTGGTGAATTCCGCCCCTAGAATCACATCCACTGAGGTGTCTTCGCGCTTGTCTAGAGTCAGTTCGGCACCCTCTGGCATATATTGCAGCAGCGTGTAGGCACCGTTAACGCCTTGGACTCCGGTGGTCAGCTTCACCACACCGTCGTAGGGTGCGGTGTCCGCTGCGTCCGGTGAAGCGAAGCCGTGAGCCGCTAAATCATCTGCTGTGGCACTGGCTAGACCAGATCTACGAGTACCGTTCAGGACATGTACTGGTACCGCCGAGGTGGGCGGGTAAACCTGATCCGGTGCAGTGGGGCAGGGTACGTTCAACGCCTTTGGTGAAGAGCTAGGTTTGTATTTGAAGGTGGCTTTACCGGGAATGTCAAGGTGCCCCGTCCACATCCCTAAGGCCCCACCTCCAGCCACTAGCAGTAATCCGATCAGCAAGGTGTAAACCGTAACCTGCCTAATGCGTAGGTTACGCTGGCGGCGTTCTTCCGGGTTTTTGTCAGTCATGGCGGAGGCCTTCCCGTTTAGGTGTGACAATAGGCCACGTTCATTCTTGGCCATAACCCGAATCCTGTACGGCCAATAGTGCATCAAGATTCAACACCCGGGCATGCAAACTGGAACGGCCTCGCAAAGCAGCCCGTACGGCGCGGTGCAATCCGTCTTCCAAGTAGTAGTCGCCCCGCCAATAAATCACATGGGCAAACAAGTCACCGTAAAAGGTTGAATCTTCTGATAAAAGGCTAGCTAAATCCAAGGTGGATTTAGTAGTGATTAGTTCCGCTAGCCGAACCTGCCGGGGTGGTACCCGCGACCATTGGCTACCACTGGTGAAACCGTGATCAGGGTAAGGCCTGGCCTCGGCGATGGCGCGGAAGATCACAGCGCCCAATTCTAGCGGCACCCCACAAATTACCGTTGCTACGAGCGGACTATTTTGCGGGGCGAGCTTCCTCGGGGTGGTTTCAGGGGACTACAGGCGTTGACGGGGGGGCCGCCGGAGGCGGCCCCTGAGATAGTTTCAGCGTAATAGTGCTGTTGGGATAAGACTGTCCGTTGGGAGATTGCTCTGCGACTAGGCCTTCAGGATACCGGTCGGAGTGGATCGAATCTCCTACCTCAACACTAAACCCGGCCTCCGAGAGTTGTTGTTTGGCCGAATCGAGGTTCATGCCCAGCACAGAAGGCACTTTGACGAGTTTACCGCGCTCCAATTCGGTGGGAACGTTCCCAAAATCAAGACGTTCTTTCCCCTCCATACTCGAGGACATAAACCGCCCAAACGTGTGAGCCGAGAGGGTCCCACCAAAGGCCTCCCCATACCATTGGTTACCGATCTTGCCTCTAAGGGGTTCAGGCTTATCCGGGTGACCGGCCCATACTGCAGTAGCTAATTGTGGGGTGTAACCACAGAACCAGGCCGCTTTAGCTTTGTCCGTGGTACCGGTTTTACCAGCTACGGGCCGGCCATCGTTTAAACGAGCCGCCGTACCAGTACCACTGGACACCACCCGTTTCAGAGCCGCACTCACTCCGCGAGCTACTCCTTGGTCTAGGGCTTGGGAACAAGCCGGAACGGGGATGTCAAGGGCGGTTCCATCTGCCCAGGTTACCGAGTCAATTGCGGTGGGTGGGCAGTATCTACCGTCAGCTGCGAACGTAGCATAGGCCGCAGCCATCGTTAACGGCGAGACTTCATGGGTACCCAGCACCATTGACGGTGTCAATCCCCATTCTTTCCCGGAAGCCCGTTTTATGCCCATCCGTTCAATTAGATCTTGGATCTTACACATATCTAACTTGTATTCCATGGCCGCATAAGCCGCGTTCAGGGAAGATGCGGTAGCGGTATAGGCGTTGACGCTCTTACGAGCCCCACCACTGACGGACCACCGCGCATCCCAGGTGTGGCCCCCATCTAAGCAACTGGCCTTGAAATGAGCCGGTTGGTACACGGTTTTAGAACCGTCAAAAGTCTCTTGCAGCGAATGCCCAGCCTCTAACCAAGCTGCCAAGATAAACGGCTTGAAGGTAGAACCCGGCTGGAAACCGATGGAACCACCAAAATCCTCGTCCACGTTGTAGTTCACCGAGGTGTAGCCGGGCCGGTCTGATTTTGTGCTTTCGTAGTAGCGGTTTTGAGCCATGGCTATGATCCGCCCAGTCCCGGGTTCTACTGCGGTGAGCGCATGGGCCACTCCGGAAGGATCATCATAGGGAATCTGGGTGTCCAGGGCCGCCACCGCGTTCTGCTGTGTGGTCGGATCTAGGGTGGTGGTGATGTGCAACCCGCCGCGAGCTAGGAGCTGTTCACGCTCTTGGGGGTCTTTACCAAAGGCTTCAGAGTTACGGATTACCGAAACCACGTAATCACAGAAATACCCCGCATAAAGCTCCTGGTCAGCAGCTTCGCATCCACTCTTAGTGGGGGTAATTTTGAGCGTATCGGCTACGTTTAACGCTACCGCCTCGTCATATTGTTCCTTAGTAATGTATTTGTCCCGCAACATCGCAGCTAAAGCGGCATCGCGCCGGGGTTGGTTGGCCTCTGGATGGTTTTTAGGATCCAGCACGTTAGGTTGTTGGGTGATTGCAGCGATAGTAGCGGCCTGTACCACGTTGAGATCTTTAGCGCTCACCCCAAAGTAATAGAGGGCGGCGGCTTCCACACCCCATTGAGACGGTCCAAATTGGGCAATGTTGAGGTAGCCTTCCAGGATTTTCTTTTTGCCGTATTGCTTTTCGATAGCCACCGCCAGCTTGGCTTCCCGCAACTTACGGGCATAACTAAAGTCCACAGCTTTTTCAGCCAACTCTTCGTCATGGTTCAAAGTGGCTTGCTCAATCAGCGAGTTCTTTACAAGCTGTTGCGTCAAAGTGGAGGCGCCCTGCGTGGACCCGTTGGTCGAGTTATTGATAAAAGCCCGCGCCATGCCCTGCACATCTACACCCGAGTGCTCCCAGAAACGCCGATCTTCCAACGCTACTACTGCATCCTGCATAGGTTGCGAAATCTCGTCTAAGCCCACCACTACTCGGTTTTGCAGGTAGAAAGTGGTTAGTAAATCTCCATTACTGGAGTACAGATAGGACTTCTCGGCGAGTTCCGGCATAGCCAAATCGGAAGGAATCTGACTCACCACCTTTTCGCCGGTCTGCGCCGCACCGGCCCCTACTGTCACCACTGGAAGGACAGTGGCGCCTAGCAACAACCCACACCCCACTGAGATCACCAAAATTGCCGCTATGCCGGCGGCTGCTCTTCCGGCTATGCCGAGTACTTTCACACCTGGAGACACGAGGTTAAGAGTACGGGACCAGACCACCGCTGCGCATAACCCGCCAGTATGGGGTCAAAAAACACCCCACAAAATCTTCTCGCTCCGGGCACCCCGCCAAAGTTTCTGCGCCGGTCAGGTTAGAACCACCGCCGTAGGCCCGGCATCGGCCAAAGATCGCTCAACGCCGCACCCTTGGCCGATGCCGCCTATGTACTTTTTGCCTTTACCTTAGGCCCCGTACTCGTTTTAGTTGGCTTTAGTACTGAAACCAGCTCGGATCCGTTCCCGGTTCACTGCCGCGATAGCCACCAGCGGGATATCGGCGGGACACGCCAAAGCGCATTCCCCGATCTGAGAACAGGGCCCAAACTCATGCTGCATCTGGTTCACCATGGAACGCGCACGCTTGGCTCGTTCTTGCTTGCCAGAAGGAATCAAAGCCAGATGCGCCAATTTGGCCCCCGTAAACAGGTAGGCCGCACCATTAGGACACGCCGAAACACAAGCTCCACAACCAATACAAGCCGCGAAATCCAAAGCCCGTTCGGCGTCATCGTGTGTAATCTGCAGCGTGTCTGCGTCCGGTGCTGTACCAGCGTCAACCGCTATGGTGCCGCCAGCTTGAATAATGCGATCCAAGCCGGTGCGGTCCACAATCAGGTCCCGCACCACAGGGAAAGCTTTAGCCCTAAACGGCGCTATCCGTACGGTCTGCCCGTCCTGGAAGGAACGGACGTGCTGACCACAGGCTGGCACATTGTTTTCGGGACCGTGAGGCACACCATTTACGTCAATGCCGCAAGTACCGCAGATGCCTTCCCGGCAGTCAGATTCAAAAGCTACTGGGTCTTGGTCGTTGTCCACCAACTGGTGGTTCAACCGGTCCAGTAACTCCAGAAGCGACATTTCTGGGGTGGCGTCGGTGATTTCATGGGTTTCAAAGCGGCCTTCGGCTTGCGGGCCGTCTTGGCGCCATACTTCCAGTAGCAGTCTCACTTGTAGTTCCTTTGCTGCAGGGGCACGGCCCGGAAGGTCAAGGGTTCAAAATTGCGGATGTGTTTACCGTCCGCGCCGGGGGCCTCCCAGGCGGAACAGAAACACCAATCCTCATCATTGCGTTCGGCTTCACCGTCAATCTCATGGTCGGTGCGGAAGTGCGCTCCGGCTGATTCGTCACGGTCCAAAGCATCTACACAAAGCAGTTCAGCCAATTCGAGGTAATCCGCTACCCGGCCAGCTGTTTCAAGTTCTTGGTTGAGGCGGTCACCCGTACCTACTACCTTCACGTCCCGCCAGAACTCTTTTTGGAGTTCACGGATCATCCCTATGGCTTTAGTTAGGCCTTCGGGGTCACGCGAAACCGAAGCGTAGCGGTCCATGATGGCGCCCAGTTTCTCGTGGAAGTAATCGGGGCCGTGGCTACCGTTGTTATCAAGCAGACGCTGAAGGCGGTCCTCAACGTCTTGGATGGTTTCCCCTACTATCGGGTCATCTGGTTCCAGCGGCGGTGTACCAAGTAGCCCAGCTAGATAGTTGGGTACGGCGTAAGGCAGTGTGAACCATCCGTCTACACATCCGGAGAGCAACGAGTTAGCACCCAACCGGTTAGCACCGTGGTACCCCCAACCGGCTTCGCCTCCTACAAACAGCCCCGGAATGGAAGTCATCTGGTCGTAGTCATTCCATAACCCACCCATGGTGAAGTGCACCGATGGCGCTATGCGCATAGGCGTTTTGAACGGGTCTTCTCCGGTTAGTTCCTGGTACATATCGAACAAGTTGGAGTAACGTTCTCGGATTAGTTTGGCTCCCAAACGTTCAATACCGGTCTTGAAGTCCAAGTAGACCGCGTTGCGGAACTCCCCTACACCGTAGCCGGCGTCAATGCGTTCGCGGATGTTACGGGAAGCCACATCGCGGGGTACTAGGTTGCCGAAAGCCGGGTAGCGTTCTTCTAGGAAGTAGAAGCGCTCCTCTTCCGGGATGCTGTTGGGATCTCGGTCATCACCTTTTTGACGGGGTGCCCAGATCCGGCCGTCATTACGCAACGATTCCGACATCAGGGTCTTCTTAGACTGCCACTTAGACATCAGAGGCAGCGCCGTGGGGTGAATCTGCACAAAGCAGGGGTTACCGAAGTAGGCCCCCCGTTTGTAGGCTCGCCAGATTGCGGTGGCGTTGGAGTTTTTAGCCAGCGTGGCCTTGTAGTAGATGTTGCCGTAGCCGCCGGTGCAGAGAATCACAGCATGCGCTGTCATCGCACGGACTTTACCGCTCACTAAATCCCGTACCACAATGCCTTGAGCCCGGCCGTCTTTGACTATTACATCCAGCATTTCCTGGCGGGAATGCAGTTTGCAGGTTCCAGCCGCCACCTGCCGGGATAGCGCGTGTGCGGCTGCTAGTTCCAGCTGTTGGCCGGTCTGTCCCCGGGTGTAGTAAGTACGGGAGACTTGCACGCCACCAAAGGAGCGAGTAGCCAGCTGGCCCCCATATTCGCGGGCAAAGGCCGCACCTATGGCCTGCATGTGGTTGATTACCCGGATCCCTTCCTCACCTAAGCGGTAGGCATCTTGTTCCCGGCCTCGGTAGTCACCACCTTTGACGGTGTCTTTGACGAACCGGTCAATGGAGTCGTTATCCACTTTGCGAGCCCGCGGCGAGTTGATGCCACCTTGAGCAGCAATGGAGTGAGCGCGGCGTGGGACATCGTGGAAGGAGAACACTTCCACGTTATAGCCCAGTTCGCCTAAAGCTGCGGCCGCTCCAGCTCCGGAGAGTCCAGTACCCACCACAATTACCTTGAATTTGGAGCGGTTGGATGGGTTCACCAGGTTGTAATGCAGTTTGCGGTCAGTCCAAGCTTCCCGGGGGTGTACCTCGGGGACTTGACCATCTAGTGCTTTACCTACTATTCGTAGATCGTCTATCCCCAGGCCCGTCGGCGCACCCTGGGGGGCGGCGGGGACAGCTTTGTCAGGTCCAGCATTCATAGTGATACCCCTCCAGCCAGTACGGCAATCGGAATGGACGCGTTACCAATCACAATTAACAGTGCCAACGCATCGGCTAAGAACAAGAACACACTCCGGGTCCGCCGGGCGGTCCCACCGAAGTCATTGATGATGGACCAGATGCCGTGGCTGAGGTGTAAGGCCACTACCACCATCACCACCACATAGAACACAGCCACCGTTGGCCGTTCAAAGGAGTGAATTAGGTTGCCGTACGCATCTGTCACCATGGTGCCGTCCGGCAGTTGGTACAGCTCGTCACTGCTGAACTTATCGGAGTTCACCGCCCGCCCAATGGTCAGATCTAACAGGTGGAAGATCACAAAAGCCAAGATGATCAGACCGGTCCACAGCATGGAACGCCCCAGAAGGCCGTGGTGG
>JAISMT010000146.1 GCA_031276585.1 Bifidobacteriaceae bacterium | reverse complement strand
ATCATCTAGCCTAACGTGGAAGGGCGGCGTATCCGCAGGTCAAAGGCCAGAAACTAAGAGCGGTGGCGGCGGGATTTGAACCCGCGGTGGAGTTACCCCCACACACGCTTTCGAGGCGTGCTCCTTAGGCCGCTCGGACACGCCACCGCAGGTAAGGCTACCAGAGGGCCGGGACACAACTAACGGACGGGAGGTCTAGCGGAGATGGTTTACCGTGACGCTTCAAGTCCTACCAAATCAAGTTTGTCTAAGGAGTGCTTGGTTGAGATTTCCCGAAGACCGACTGGGCTGACCAGCACGCGGGCACCCGCATCTTCCGGCACCGAGGTGATGACGTCTGGTAGCCCGTTCGGGGCAATTCAACGTCTAGAGCCAGACGCGCGTATCGACAAGGTGGTTGCTTGTCACAATTCCAGCAGTTCCTAGTCGCTTACGGTCCAGCCAAAGCTAACCTGGACGGGACCCCAAGAACAGTCCAGTCCCAGAATGCACCTATTCCGCGCGACACCGCGCTATGGGAATCACGGCCGCCCCTAGTTACCATCACATCTTCACCGGACTCAACCGTCCAAACAACTTCCGAGAACCGGACTTTGGCTTCAGCGGCGCCGCCCCGGCTTAATCCCAGCTGAAGCCTGGAGGAATATAACCTGATATCACAAAAGGATGGCGCCGGGTCCATCGGGGGGAGGAACCGGCGCCTACGTAAAGGGTGACATACATTGCGATGTGACGTCGGTCACATTTGAGTATTTTCCTTCACACTACGCCATAAAGACGATCCCCGGCATCGCCCAAACCCGGCACAATGTAACCTTTTTCGTTTAGTCTCTCGTCCACTGCGGCCGTAACGATCTTGACGTTACCCCGCGTACTTAAAGCCTGTTCCGCTGCCGCCAGCCCTTCCGGCGCGCACAGGATGCAGATAGCAGTCACATCACGGGCCCCCCGCTCAAACAGATAGTCCACCGAAGCAATCAAGGTACCGCCGGTAGCCAACATGGGATCCAACACAAAACACTGCCGGCCCGAAAGGTCTTCGGGGAGGCGGTTAGCGTAGGTAATGGCTTGAAGAGTCTGCTCGTCACGCTGTAAGCCCAAGAATCCCACTTCAGCAGTGGGCAGCAGCCGAGACATGCCATCTAACATGCCCAACCCCGCCCGCAATATAGGCACCACAATGGGTCGCGGCCGTTGCAGTTCCACCCCCACCATGGGGGCTACCGGCGTATCGATGGCGTGTTCCTGTACCGATACTTCCCGAGTAGCCTCATAAGCCAACAAAGTGACTAGTTCCGCCACCAGGTTACGGAAAGTAGGCGAATCGGTGCGGCGGTCACGCAATACGGTCAGTTTGTGGGCAATTAAAGGGTGATCAGCGACGTGTACCTGCATACCTCCAACTTACTCCGGCCCGCGCGCGGCTACGCCTCAGCGCTCGTTATTTGGCACCTTGTGCCGGGTAACGCAACAACAGCTGCGGCGTGTAGAGGCGTGGACCACCGGTAGCTAATGCTGAACAGTCTCGGATCGCTATCGCATTCACACCAGTACGCCCAGCACAAACGGCTATTACTGCGTCTTCAAAACCTGGTTCCGGCTGGGAACAGACCGCTCCGCAAACCAACGCGCCGACACCCAACACGGTAGATGTCTCAAGCGAAACTTAGACACATTGCTTAGCGGTTTTCCCCGGTATGCCGTGTCAACACGTACCACCTGGGGCGTTTCTCGACAGACTGGTACTGGTGCAGTGGTGACCGGCGAGCACCATTTCAAGGGTTACCCGGCACAATGAGTGGGTGAATGTTGGTTTGAACTCACCTTGGGTGCCTTACTTGGACCAGGCTTTAACGTTAGGGGTGAAGGCGGCGCAGGCAAGTGGTGACGTGCCGGTGGGTGCATTGGTAGTAGGGCCCGATGCCGCCGTGGTGGGTCAGGGCGCTAACGCCCGAGAAGCCACCGGGGACCCCACCGCGCACGCCGAGATAATAGCGTTGCGGGCGGCATCGGCAGCTTTGGGAAGTTGGCGCTTGGACGGCTGCACCCTGGTGGTGACTTTAGAACCCTGCGCTATGTGTGCTGGTGCTTTGATCGCGGCCCGGGTAAACCGCGTGGTGTTTGGCGCGTGGGACCCTAAAGCTGGTGCTTGCGGCTCGGTTTGGGATCTACCCCGCGACCGGGCCTCCCTGCACCACCCGGAAGTAATTGGCGGTGTCAACGCCCAGGAATGTGCCGCTGTCCTGACCGAGTTCTTTACGGACCAACGCGGCTGAACTCCCGGCAAACGAAGTTATCAGGAAGGATGGACGGTAAGCTGGGATTCAGTCAGCATTTGGTCCAGCTCGCTTACCTTCATCAATTCAGAGTCGGGGAGATCTGTGGGGATATCGCTGCCGGATCGGTCAAAACCGGGCACATCTGTACCTACAGCCGGATAGACCATAATCTCGACTTTCGCTTCTCCCTCGCCGGTTTCAGTTATCACCAACGGTTCGTTTAGTGGGCAGGTACCAAGCGCGGTTGCTAAGTCACCGGAATCAACCGAACCTGGTATCAGTGCGGCTGGCCAATCTGAAGCTCCTGAAGTCGGTGCGACTGGATCTTTAACCTCGGGAATGCCGTTCTGCCTAGCGCATCGAGCCCACTACGCTGCCTGTACTGCCTCGACACCGATTGCAACAGGGCGATTAGGGTAACCCCAACCAAGCCCAGCGCACACAACACCGAAATTCACTTACGTGCAGGTCTCTTATTCACTGTTTGACGCCCGAGCCAAATTTTTCTTACTTTGGAACCCTGGATTATTCCCGGCGTTCCAGGAACTCGTAGACGTCAGTGAGGTCTACTCCGGGGAAGGCTCCGGTAGGCATGGCGGCTAGTACGGAGGAGTGGGGGCGCGCGGCGGGCCAAGCGAACCCTTCCCATTCGGCGGCTAGGTCAGTGGGAGGGGTTTGACAGCAGGCTGGGTCGGGGCAATCGGAGCGGAGGCGGATTCGGGTCACTCCGCCAGCGAACCATTTGGCGTCATCGAAGCTGCATCCTACGGAGACTGAGAATAACCCGTCTTTGGCTTGTTTTAGGTGTGCGGTGGCCCAATAGGTGCCGTTAGGGGTATCGGTGTATTGGGCGTAGGCGGGTCCTGCCGCCGCCATGTCGTTGGGGCTGCGGGCCTCAAACACGTTACGCCCAGCCCAGTAGCGGCACATAAATTGGCCTTCGATGGCCCCTAAGGGGTCCGTGGGGAAGAGAGAGCCGTCGTTTTCATAGGATTTGTGGATCACTCCGGAGGAGTGCACTTTGGCGAAGTGCACCCGAATTCCGAGGTAACGGGTGGAGAGGTTCACGAACCGGTGGGCTGCCATTTCATAGGAGACGGTGAAGCGGTCGCGGAACCGTTCCATGGATAGTTCGCGGCGGGCTTTGGCGCTGCCTAGGACTAGTACGGCCGCACTTTGGGGCATGAGTACCGCTCCGGCCAGGTAGTTGGCTTCAACTCGTTGGCGGAGGAACTCTTTGTAATCGGCTGGTTCGCCGTGGCCCAGTACGTGCGAACCCAAAGCTTGGAGTACGGTGCTGCGGTGGTCTCCGGTGACTTCCCCTACTTGTCGGGGCAGGTAGAGGCGGCCGCGTTTGGTGTCTAGAACGGAACGTGTGGTTTGGGGGAGATCATCTACAAAGCACAGTTGGAAACCTAGTTTGCTGGTGAGTGCGGCTAGATCGGCTTGGTTCATGGGTTCACCGGGTTCGTGGCCAGCTAGGTCTAGTAGTTCGGCTGCTACTTGTTCTAGTTCCGGGAAGTAGTCATCTTGGGCGCGCATTTCTTGGCGGAGGGCCGCGTTGGCTCGCCGAGCTTCTTCGGGGGTGGCGACACGTTCTTCCCGAACTCGTTTAAGTTCTCGCGCCAAGCCCACTAACGCTTCTAGGACTTCTTGCGGTGTAGTGCGGGTTACTTTAACTGGTGGTAGGCCGCGGGCAATATAAGCAGGGTCACGTTGTACGCTTTCCCATTCGATTTCGAGGGCGTCACGTTCGGTGGGTGGGTTGGGGTTGAACAGTTCGCGGGGTGCTACTCCGAGTGCCGAAGCGATGGCGCCTAGTTGAGCTAGGGTGGGCGCACGGTGCCCGTTTTCAATAGCGGAAAGGGCCGATGCCGCTCGGCCGGCCGAGTTCGCTAGGTCCTGCAGGCGTAGCCCTTGTTTGCGGCGGAGGTAACGGATGCGCCGCCCGATTACCAGTGGGTCGAAATCTTCGCTGTTAGGGCTGGTGGCGGTCAGTGCAGCGCGTAGTTCAGCCATACTTTTCATGATAGAAGGCCATATTTTCTATAGTCTAGAAATTTGGCAAAATTTCTCAAGATTAGTTCTTGGTTCGGCTGGAAAAGTGTTTTAGTGTCGAACCAACGAGGTCAC
>JAISMT010000004.1 GCA_031276585.1 Bifidobacteriaceae bacterium | reverse complement strand
GCGTCAAACCACACGTAGAGCCGCTTAGTCGGGTTTTCCTCCCAGCCGGCCAACGGCACCGGAATACCCCAGTCAATATCCCGGGTCATAGCCCTAGGCCGCACGTCCTCCAACAAGTTGTAGGAGAACTTGAGCACGTTGGGGCGCCAATCCGTGCGGGTCTCCAACCAAGCCGCCAAAGCCTCCACCAACGAAGGCAGGTCTAGGAAAAAATGGTCCGATTGCACAAACTTGGGCGTTTCACCGTTAATCCGGGAACGCGGGTGAATCAAATCAATCGGGTCTAGCTGGTTGCCGCAGTTATCGCACTGATCGCCGCGAGCGCCATCGTACCCACAAATAGGGCAAGTGCCTTCTATAAACCGGTCCGGCAGAGTGCGGCCGGTGGAAGGCGAAATGGCCCCCATGGTGGTCTTCTCCACCATGTAACCGTTTTTATGCACAGTGCGGAACATCTCCTGCACCACCGCATAATGGTTTCGGGCCGTGGTGCGGGTAAACAAGTCATAAGCCAACCCCAAACGGTGTAGGTCCTCCACTATGACCCGGTTATACCGGTCGGCTAACGCTTGTGGTGTGATCCCTTCATCCTCGGCTTGTACCAGGATGGGAGTGCCGTGTTCATCGGTCCCCGAAACCATGAGGACATCGTGGCCGGCCATGCGCATGTGCCGGGAAAACACATCTGAGGGAACACCGAACCCGGCCACATGGCCGATGTGGCGGGGGCCGTTGGCATAAGGCCAAGCCACCGCAGAGAGCACTGAAGTCATATCCCAAGGGTATCCGCCGGGAGTTTCGTTTGTGTTGATGTCACCGGCTTGGCGCCGCCAGTTGGGTGGACCAGCCTGGTTAAACTGGGCACCATGAGTGAACGGGCTTTGATTGTGGTGGATGTCCAACCCACGTTCTGTGAGGGGGGAGAACTGCCGGTAGCCGGTGGTAATGCGGTAGCGGAACGGGTAGCGGCTCATGTGGCCGCCCACCGGCCGGATTACCGTTTAATTGCTACCACCCAAGATTGGCACATTGACCCGGGGGCACACTTTTCGGACCACCCCGATTATGTGGACACCTGGCCGCGGCACGGGGTGGCCGGGAGCTCTAACGCCGAGCTGCATCCCGCTTTAGCAAAGTTGGCCGCTGACGTGGCTATCAAGAAAGGGCAGTATGCGGCCGCTTACTCCGGTTTTGAAGGCGCCGATGCCGCCGGGCGGGCCTTGGTGGACATCTTGCGGGAAGCGGGTGTCACCGCAGTGGACGTGGTGGGTTTAGCTGAGTCACATTGTGTAGCCCAAACCGCGTTGGACGCTATCCAAGCCGGATTCCAGGTGCGAGTCCTGCGTCATCTGACCGCTCCGGTGAGCGAGGAATTGGGGATCGCGGCTCGCCAGCGCCTAGCGGCGGCAGGTGTGGAACTGGTCTGAGCCCTTTTATTTGGCCTGCTCCGCGGTCTGCTTGGTGCTAGCTAAAGTGGCCTGGTAGAGCGCCCGTTTGGAAGCGCCATGTTCCCCCGCCACCTGGGCCACAGCATCCTTCAAACCCCAACCGGCAGCGGTCAACGCTCGCACGGCTCCCACCAAGACCGCGTCCGGGGGTCGGGGCCGGTTCGGAGCGCCCCCTAACACTAAGGTCACCTCGCCTCTAACTTCACCTTCGGCGGCCCACTGTGCCAACTGTGCCAAGCTCCCGCGCTGGATTTCTTGGTGCGGTTTGGTTAACTCGCGGGCTACGGCAGCGGGCCGTTCTGGACCTAGGCGGGCGGCGGCATCGGCCAACGTGGTAGCCAGGCGGCGGGGGGAATCAAAAACCACCACGGTACGGCGTTCCGTAACCAGCGTGTCCAACCAAGCGGCTCGCTCGGTGGCGGCGCGCGGCACAAACCCATCGAAAGCGAAACGGTCGCTGGGCAAACCCGAAAGCGCTAACGCCACTAATACTGCTGAAGGGCCGGGAGCGCAGGTCACCGGTAGTTCAGCGGCAATAGCGGCCCGGACCAGGGCAAACCCCGGATCCGAAACCAACGGAGTGCCGGCATCGGAGACCACTAAAACCACTCCGGTCTGGGCGGCCTCCAACAAGAGCGGTATGCGGGAACGTTCATTGTGGTCAAAGAAGGAAAGCACGCGCCCCGTAACGTTCACGTCTAAGCGGGCGGCCAGGGTGCGGAGGCGGCGGGTGTCCTCAGCGGCTACTACATCTGCTGTAGCCAGCAGTTCGCGTAAGTGTTGGGAAGCGTCGCGGGGGTCTCCTAATGGGGTAGCCGCCAGTACGATGCCGCCCGTGGGGGTGTTAGAGAACAATTAACGTGATCCCTTAATGCTTGGTCGTATCAAGAATGGACAGGATGGTCACTGAACTTACGGCCGGAGCTGCTGTAGCCAGTCGCTGGTCGCAAGTGATCAATTCTGCGCCTAATACTTCTGCCAAGGCGATATAAGTAGCGTCGTAAGCCGAGAGTGTATTGCGTAATTCCCAAATGTGGGGGGTGAGTACGTCAACTGCCCAGCGGTGAGCTGGATAACGTGATAAGTCATTAGTCGCTGCGTGACACCGTTCAACGGAAGCATAACCTTTAGCTACTGCACTTCTTAGGGCAGATAAAGTCTCAGTTACTTCTAGACCACTAGGAGCCTGAAACTTTGGCACTTGAGCCAACTTTTTCTTACTCGGGGTCCCCGCAAAAGATTCGACCGGAGGGAGAAGATTTTGGGGGGTGTTTTCTAAATGGGGGATATGCAGATCATTTGCGTGTTGTTCTATAACAGTTTGAGCCTCAACTCCACGCTGGGTGGTGAGTAGTGTTTCAACTATCGCGCTGGCATCCAGTACTAACGCCATTGGGACTCAACCCGTGCTTCCGCGATGAGTGTAGCGGCGGGTTGGGGCAGATCCACTTCGCCGCGTGCCCTGACCTGGTCAAAAAAAGCTTCGAGACTCACGGTTTGTGCTATTCGATTTAACTCCTGGGTTACATAGCTGTTCAGGCTCATCCCCGAGTGTGCGGCACGCTCTTTTAGTACCCGGTGGGTCGCTTCCGGTAAGTTCCGGACCTGCAGTACTGCCATACAAAGTAGCCTACATTGAAGTGCTGCAGTCCGGTTCTACCAGGCGTGAGGGGAAGCGTCGCGGGGGTCTCCTAATGGGGTAGCCGCCAGTACGATGCCGCCCGTCAACGAATTCATAGTCGCGCCCCGGTGGCGGGTTTATAAAGTGGGTAAGCCTCCAATGGGGCTGGCCTCCGTTTCATATGGAACAGCGTATTAGGGTGGCCCCGTACCATTAGGCGTTGTGAACATTCCAGCCCGGAGCCGCGCCCTGCTGGAACCAGGCCGTGGACCGGTCAGAGCAGCTATGCGAGGCGCAGCACCTGCGTTAGCGTCCGGAGTGGCTGTGGGATTGGTGGCTGGGCTAATAGCGGGGACACCGGTGGGACTGGCGTTTGGTTTGGCTGTGGGGCTGGCGGTAGGGGCAAGCGCCCTGCTGATACCCCGTTATTGGGCTGATTCTCTCCGTTGGCGGCGCTGGCAACCCCAACTGGTGGCTTGGGCTTGGCGTTGGGCCGGTCCGGTAGGAGTTACGGCTCTGGGTGCCGTGCTGCGTTTCCGGGACCTGGGTTTCCCAGACCACCTGATGTTTGACGAGACCTACTACGTCAAAGATGCCTACGCCCTGTTGCAGTACGGCGTAGAAATGAACTGGGACAAAGACATTGACTCACAATTCGCGCAAGGGGATTTCTCTGGTTTGCAAACCACGGGGTCTTATGTGGTTCACCCCCCGGTAGGTAAATGGCTGATAGCCCTGGGGATGGCACTGTGGGGTCCCGAATCATCAGTAGGTTGGCGTTTTTCTACCGCCGTGGCCGGAACACTGGGTGTGTTGTTGGTGGTGTTAGTGGGGTGGCGCCTGCTGCGTTCTCAAACCCTAGGCGTCTTGGCCGGGTTGTTGTTAGCAGTAGACGGTATGGCCGTAGTGCTCTCCCGTACCGGCTTGCTTGATGTCTTCATCATGTTGTTCGCGCTGCTGGCGTTCTGGCTGATACTCAAAGACCGTGACTTGATGGACCGCCGGCTAGAGACCCGAATGCGGCTGCCGGTGGGGCACGGCCCCACCGGAGCACCCATTTACCCCAGCCGCCAATGGGGGCCTGGGCTAGGTATGCGCTGGTATCTCCTAGGCGCTGGGGTATCCCTAGGGCTGGCTTGTGGTGTCAAATGGTCCGGCCT
>JAISMT010000180.1 GCA_031276585.1 Bifidobacteriaceae bacterium | reverse complement strand
GACCAAAAGTTTTGGTAAGCCCCCGGGCGGTCACGGCATTGGTTTGCGAACCCATGTCTAAAACCTAACCGGCTCCCACCAAAGGGGGAGTCCTCCAGCGATACACTTTCTGCCCTGTTACGCCGCCAGCGCACATCCCGCTGACCTGGTTATAGTAGCTATCAGTGTTGGTGGCGTTGAACCAAGCCGCCGCGGTAAGCGGCCACTACCGCTTGAACCCGGTCCCGAGCTTCCAACTTCATCAAGATCCGGCCCACATGGGTTTTTACCGTAGTTTCAGCCACATGGATGTTGGCGGCTATCTCACTATTGGAAAGTCCCTGGGCCATCATGAGTAGCACTTCCACTTCCCGATCAGTGAGATGATCAAACGCCGCCACATCATCTGGATCCGGGGGAGTGGCGGCCGCTACTGAAGCAATTAAACGTTTAGTGGGGGCAGGTGCTATGACGGCGTCCCCAGCGTGAACCGCGCGGATAGCGGCCAACATGTCATCTGGCGGAGCGTCCTTCAACAAAAACCCACTAGCCCCAGCACGGATAGCTGCCATCAAGTATTCATCCAGGTCAAAGGTGGTTAAAATAATCACTCGTGGGGGTGGTTTAACTAACGTAACAATCTGTTCGGTAGCGGCTATGCCGTCCATGCCTGGCATACGCACATCCATCAACACTATGTCGGTGGGTTGGCGGAGCGCGGCTTTCAGAGCCCCATGTCCATCCGCAGCTTGCCCCACCACCTTCATATCGGCCTGCGAATCAATCACCATAGCGAAACCAGACCGAACCAATTCTTGGTCATCTACCACCAATACTCGGATCGGTCCTTCCCCGTTGGTTGCGTTCATCGTGTTTCCTCCTTTTGCGTATTGGGGGCCGGCGGAAGCGGTACTTCCGCGCTGACCAGAAAACCTCCCGTGGGGGCAGGTCCCGCCCGGAACGTACCACCCAACATCTCGGCTCGCTCTCTCATGCCTATAATCCCGTGTCCTTCCCCATCGTCAGCAGCGGAAGCCCCGTGGCCGTCATCGGCCACCACTAGTTCTATCCGGTTGGCCAACCAACGTTCCGTCACCGTTACCGCCACGTTAGGCCCGGCATGTTTAAGCGCGTTGGTAAGCGCCTCTTGAGCTATACGCTGCAAGGAAGCCCCTACGCCCGGCGGCAGATAACGCGGCTGCCCTACCCGTACCAGAGTGACATCTAAACCGGTTTGACGGGTTTGCAACACCAAATCTTCCAAGTCGCGGACGTGGGGAGCGGGCCGTAATTCCATAGTTTGGTCTGCAGGGCCGTCCCGTAACACTCGGACGATGCCGCGCATATCGCTCAAAGCATCCCGGCCAGTACGAGCTATAGCCTCCAAAGCGTCCAAAGCCGCAGTGGGGTTAGCGGCCGCCGCATAACGACCACCGTCCGCTTGAGCGATCATCACCGAAAGGGAATGCGCCACAATGTCATGCATCTCGCGGGAAATGCGGGTCCGTTCCGCAGCTAAAGCGTTTTGAGCTCTAGCCGCCTCAGCCTCCGCTCTAGTGACGGCATCTTGTTCCTTTACTAGGCGAGCCGATTCCCGCATCCGGCCTAATAAACCACTCACTAGGAACAGCATTCCCACCAACCAGACCGCTAAAGCCAGAGAAAGCGCTTGGGACCAAGAATCAGCAGTGAGGATCCAAGCCCCAGAGTAAAAGGGCCCAGTAGTTAACAGATGTACTACTACATTGCCCTGCAAAGCAATCACGGCAGCAATCAGCCCTCCAATTACCGCCGCTACTGCTCCAGCTGCTACCCGCCCCGGCGGTGAACGCCGCGCCATACACCACAAAGGAACCCCCACCAACAAATAGGAGGGCAAATCGATCCCGCTGCCTGAACCGAGCGATAACACGCAAGCTCCCCAAGCGACCACTCCCGCCGTGGTAGGGAAAGTCCCAGCCGCAACAGCGGCAACACTCAATATCAAACCCCAAATGGTGGTGCCTATGGGGGACGGAGTGGCTAAAGCAGTGACCGCGCCAATACCCCCCACCGCCACCAACCAAGGGGTGGGTGGGTGCAGCCGTTTGAAGGCCAGGGACGCGTTCACGTCCACACTCTATTGCGGCGGCTGCCACCACCCGGTCCCTCTCAGGGAGGCACTGTTGCGGAGGGACCTACCATTGAAGGTATGGCCACTGAAGATATCCAGGCGGAGTTGCGCGCCCTAAACCGGACGTTCGACTCGATTTCCCAGGTCAGCGCGCCGGATGAGATCCAAGCCCGGATTGGGCGCCTCTCAGATGAGGCTTCCGAACCGGGCTTATGGGACAACCCCGACCGAGCCCAAATAGTTACTTCTCGCCTTTCGCACGCGCAAGGTGAGCTGGAAAAACTAGACGCTATGCGCTCGCGTTTAGATGATTTAGCGGTTTTGTTCCAAATGGGGGAGGAAGCCGAGGACGCCGACACGTTGGAGGAAGCACACCAAGAACTAGCGGCCGTGCAAGCCAGTTTGGCGGAAATGGAAATCCGTACCCTGCTGAACGGTGAATACGACCAACGTTTCGCGGTAGTCACCATCCGTTCCGGTGCTGGGGGGGTGGACGCCGCCGATTTCGCCGAAATGTTGCTGCGCATGTATCTGCGTTGGGCTGAACGTCACGGCTATCCGGTCAAAATCCTGGACACCTTCTACGCCGAGGAAGCCGGGTTGAAATCAGTTACCTTCGAGGTTTCGGCGCCCTACGCTTATGGGAACCTCTCTGTGGAGGGCGGCACCCACCGTCTGGTACGGATCTCGCCTTTCGACAACCAAGGCCGCCGCCACACCTCTTTTGCCGCCGTGGAAGTAATTCCCCTGATCGAAGACACCGACCACATTGAGATACCAGAAACCGACATCAAAGTGGATGTATTCCGTTCCTCCGGCCC
>JAISMT010000041.1 GCA_031276585.1 Bifidobacteriaceae bacterium | reverse complement strand
TGAAGATCGCTGGTATGCCCAAAGACGAGATCCGCAAGCGGGTAGAAGAGGCCGCCAAGATCTTGGACCTGGAAGAGTATCTAGCCCGCAAACCCAAAGCCCTTTCTGGTGGCCAACGCCAGCGGGTAGCCATGGGCCGGGCCATTGTGCGCCAACCGCGAGTGTTCTTGATGGATGAGCCGCTGTCCAACCTAGACGCAAAGCTCCGTGTCTCCACCCGCACCCAGATAGCTTCACTGCAGCGACGCCTCGGGGTCACCACTGTTTACGTGACTCACGACCAAACCGAGGCTCTAACCATGGGTGACCGCATCGCGGTACTCAAAGATGGGTTGCTGCAACAAGTTGGCTCTCCCCTGGTGCTTTACGACAAGCCAGCCAACGCTTTTGTCGCTACCTTCATTGGCTCACCAGCCATGAACATTGGCACTTTCCCAATCAAAGGCGAATCGGTAGCCATAGGCGATGCGCTGGTGCCGTTGAGCCGTGAGGCTTTGGCAGCCGTCACCCCAGAAGACGAAGGCAAGATCACCGTGGGCTTCAGGCCCGAAAACCTGGAACCCGCCACCAAAGACCAACCCGGCGCCATCCCAGTAGAAATCGACATTGTGGAAGAACTGGGCTCCGACGCCTACGCTTATGGCTCACTCAAGGGCTCCGACCCAGCTACCGCCACTCTGCAGGGTGGTTCCTTGATAGCTCGGGTGGACCCCCGCGCCGTGCCCCGCAAAGGCGAAGTGGTTTACTTCACGGTACGCAAGGGAGAACAACACAATTTCTCCGCTGCTACCGGAGAACGCCTGCCCGCTTGATCCGAAGCTGATATTCTGCAACGCCGCCGCCCGGGATGAATCCCGGGCGGCGCTCTTGTCTACCCAGAATGAACGGAACCTGATTTCACATGTCACCGGCCCTGAAGATCTCTGCGGTAAGCCCCGACCCAGCGTTGTTTGACCTGCCTTGGGAACTACCGCTGGAACAGTGGCCCCAAGATGTGATCCTGGCACTACCCCGCGGGTTATCCCGCCACGTGGTTCGGTTTGTAAAACTCTCCGGGCGGGTACTAGCCATCAAAGAAATTGCTTCCTACGCCGCTGACCGCGAATACTCATTATTGAAAGAACTCACCCACCTGGATGCACCTTCTGTAGCTCCCGTGGCAGTGGTAGCGGGGCGACGCACTGCGGAAGGCGAACCCCTGGATTCAGCTCTTTTGACCCAACATCTGCAATTCTCCTTGCCGTACCGCGCCTTATTTTCCTACCGGTTACGCCCCGATATGGCCACGCGCCTATTGGACGCTCTGGCGTTGTTGATAGTTCGCATGCACCTACTGGGTTTTTATTGGGGTGACGTTTCGCTCTCCAACACGCTGTTCAGACGGGACGCCAAAGAGTTCTCCGCTTACCTGGTAGACGCCGAGACCGGCGCCCTACATGAAGAGCTAACTGACGGCCAACGGGAATACGATGTGGAATTAGCCCGCGTCAATGTGATTGGCGAGTTGATGGACCTAGAAGCTGGCTCCATGCTGGAAGACGAGCTGGACCCGGTCGCCATCGGCGATTTTTTGGTGGAACGCTACGAACAACTGTGGCGGGCTCTGACCGAAGAAGAAACCATCTCGGTCGATGCCCGGTGGCGGCTCCAAGACCGCATCAACCGCCTCAACGACCTCGGGTTCGACGTAGCTGAGATGTCCATGTCTTCCAGCCCCGACGGCACCGCTCTACACATCCGCCCCCAAGTGGTGGATGCTGGGCACCACTCGCGGCGTCTGTTCCGCCTTACCGGCCTGGATGTGCAGGAAAACCAAGCCCGCCGTCTACTCAATGACCTAGACACCTACCGGATGCATTCCCAGCAAGAAGACGTGGATGAAAGTTTTGTGGCCCACGATTGGCTGATCCACGTATTTGAACCCGCTGTACGGCGGGTGCCACGTGAGTTACGCGGCAAACTAGAACTGCCCCAGATTTACCACGAAATTTTGGAGCACCGCTGGTTTATTTCCCAACGCGAATCCCGCTACGTGCCGTTAGATGAAGCCGTAGGCAGTTATATCGAGAACGTACTGACCCACCGCCGCGACGAGTCCGAGATGATCCTAGCCGAGACCCTCCAGCTACCCGCGCAAGATGACGTACCGATGGGCTGATTTAATACCGCCTCAGGCCAGCCTTTGGCGGCGTTGTTTAGACACCTCATAAAGCACGATGCCGGCCGCCACCGCCGCGTTCAACGATTCAGTAGAGCCATCCATCGGTATAGATGCAGTCAGGTCACACACTTTGGCGGTTAAACGCGCCAAACCCTGGCCTTCTGAACCCACCACTACGACAGCCGGACCCGTGGCCAAATCTAGGGCGGCGGCATCGGCGGTACCGGCGGCATCTAGACCAATCACAAACCAACCTTCCGCCTTGTACATCTCCAAAGCGCGCACCAAATTTGGTACCCGAGCTACCGGCAGCCGCGCGGCGGCACCCGCTGAAACTTTCCAAGCGGTGGCCCCCATCGCGGCCGAGCGGCGTTCTGGAATCAAAACCCCGTGCGCACCAAAAGCTGCCGCCGAACGCAACACCGCCCCCAAGTTGTGCGGATCAGTCACCCCATCCAAAGCCACAATTAGGGGGACTCCCGGTAAATCGTTGGCGCGCCGCAACAGCTCTTGAGCGGTGGCGTATTGGTAGGGTGCCACCCGCAGGCCAATCCCTTGATGGTGGGCTCCAGCGGTACGTTGATCCAGCTCGCTGCGGGCCACTTGTGTAACAAGTACCCCCGCTACTCCCGCCAAGTCCATGGCTTCCCGGATCCGCGAGTCCGTATCCACCCCAAAAGCTACCTCCAGGCGCTGAGCTGGAACCTGGGCCCGTAGAGCCTCCAGGACCGGGTTACGCCCTACCACATAAGTGGCGGCGGACTGATCCGTTTTGCGGGGATGCGACGGACGGCTCTGTTCCCGCCGCTGAGCGGCCGCCTTCCGTTTAGCCGCTGGGTGGTAGGGGCGGTCCTCCGCTTTAGGGGTGGGGCCCTTTCCCTCTAGAGCGCGCCGCCCTTTACCCCCCGAACCTACTAACGGCCCTTTCTTAGAGCCCGGTTTGCGTACCGCACCGCGCCGATTCCTGTTTCCTGGCATAGGCCCCAAGTTTAGAGGCCGATGGCGCCTGGTGGTTTTTTGTTGCTAAGACAGTTCCCAACGCACGCCCGCTGGTGAATCCTCCACCTGCACTCCGGCCCGTAACAGGGAATCCCGGATGGAATCTGCTGTGGCGAAGTCACGGGCAGCCCGGGCTGCGGCGCGGGCCTCCAGCTGGGCTTCCACCAACGCTGACAACGCTGCTTGAGCTTTGCCGCCATCGGAAGGGCCCCGGTTCCAAGTTCCGGATAAGGGGTCTAAACCCAACACGTCCAACATGGCCCTCACCTGCACTAAAGCCGTCCGAGTCTCCGCATCTTGATACTCTGCTAGGGCGTTATTACCCGTCCGAACCGCCTCATGCACCTGGGCGAGGGCGGAAGCTGTACCCAGATCATCATCCATAGCGGCAGTAAAAGCAACCGGTAATTCAGCGGTACCTACTGGCGGTGGATTGGTACCCTCCAACCCCACTCGTTCCCCGGCGCGCCGCACAAAACCGGCAATACGCTCCCAAGCGGCCGCTGCCTCCGTCAAAGTGGAATCCGAAAACTCCAACGTGGAGCGGTAATGAGCGGCAGTGAGCACATAACGCAGTACCACCGGATCAGCCTGCTCCAACAGAACCGCCGCTTGCAGGGTATTACCCAATGACTTAGACATTTTGACCCCCGCTTGGGTCACAAAAGCGTTATGAATCCAGTAGCGGGCAAACCCGTATCCGGCCGCCCGGGACTGGGCTTGCTCATTCTCGTGGTGAGGGAAACGTAGGTCCAGGCCACCCCCGTGAATGTCAAAGGTTTCTCCCAGGTAGCGCCACGCCATAGTGGAGCATTCCAGGTGCCAACCGGGGCGGCCGCGTCCCCAAGGCGTATCCCAGGCGGCATCGGGCGGATCGGTGGGCTTAACCGTTTTCCACAATGCGAAATCGTGAGGATCACGTTTGTCTTCAGCTTCCGGTTCGCCGTCCGCACCGGATTGTAAATCTTCTAAACGCTGGTGGGTTAGAGCACCGTATTCGGGGTAGGAGCGCACAGCGAAATACACGTTGCCGGGGCTCCCGGCGTAGGCGTGGCCGCGCGCTACCAGCCGTTCTATAAACTTCACCATGTCCGGTACTACACCGGTGGCGCGTGGTTCGTAGGTGGGGGGACGTACCCCTAACGCATCATAGACAGCCGTAAAAGCTCGCTCCCAATATCCGGCCCAAGCCCACCAGGGCTGACCGGCTTCCGTTGCCTTATTCAGGATTTTGTCATCAATATCGGTTACGTTCCGGATCAAACGGACCTGGTGGCCGGAACGCTCCAACCACCGCCGCAGCAGATCAAACACCACCGCCGGACGCAAATGCCCAATGTGGGGTGCATCTTGGACCGTAGCCCCACACTGGTAGATCCCCACCTGACCGGAATGCAAGGGTATAAACGGACGAACCGTTCCAGTAGCGGAATCATGCAGTGAGAGGCTCATGGTCTTAAGACTACTGGGGTCTCAATCGCTAAAACGTGGGTTAATTGTTCTTGGTACGGGCCTCGGCCTGCAGTTCGTCGGGATCGAACCCGAGTTCACGAACCAGCTCATCCATCGGTCGAGTCTCAAGCTCGCCGCGCCGGATCGCCTCGACCTCGGCATCAAGGCCAGCCACATACTCAAGCTCCGAAAGGTGATCTTCGAGATGATCCCGACTCACCGCTTGCCCACGTCCTGCGTTCAACGCGGCGTTAGATCAGTTGAGTAATTGGCTGGATCAAGCAGACCGCTAGGGCCGCCAAACCTTCGCCACGGCCGGTAAAACCCATAGTGTCAGTGGTAGTAGCGCTCACCGCCACGGGAGCCCCCACTAGTTGGCCGATGGCGTATTCCGCTTCCAGCCGCCGGTTCGCTAAACGGGGGTGGTTACCAATTATCTGCACGGTAGCGTTCGCTATGACATAGCCAGCCGCTAGTACTTGGCGCACCGTTTCCTCTAGGAACAACGCTGATGCAGCACCCGCGAACTCCGCCCGGTTGGTTCCAAATAATGTTCCAATATCGCCTAATCCAGCAGCTGAAGCCAGCGCATCGACCAGAGCGTGGACTGCGACGTCGCCATCGGAATGGCCTAATAGCGGCACCTCACCGGGCCACTCTAAAAGAGCTAAACGCAAAGGCCGTTCCGTGGCAGATTCAGCAAAACGGTGGGCGTCAAAACCTTGTCCAATACGCAAGAAACCATACTTTCCGATTTAAACGGATTCAGCGGGTTTAGGCACCTGCTCCAAAACTTGGTCTAAGCGCATTTCTGCTTCCGTTTCCTCAATATTTTCTGCTAAGGCTAATTCGGAAACTAAAATTTGGCGGGCTCGAGCTAGCATCCGCTTCTCTCCTGCAGATAACCCCCGGTCTGAATCTCGCCGAGACAAATCCCGTACCACTTCTGAGACTTTAATCACATCTCCGGAAGCAATCTTCTCGACATTGGCCTTATAACGCCTAGACCAGTTGGTGGGCTCCTCCATTACATCGGCTTGTAACACCTCGAAGACCCGTTCCAGGCCTTCCCGACCCACCACATCCCGCACCCCTACCAATTCAACGTTGGCAGCCGGAACTTCAATGGTGAGATCACCTTGGGTGACTCGAAGCCTAAGGTAAAGCTTCTCCTCGCCCCGTATGGTGCGAGTGCTGATTTCTTCTATGAGCGCGGCACCATGATGTGGATAAACCACAGTCTCGCCAACTGCAAAAGCCATAATTTCCGTCGTTTCCCCTCTCGCGGCCAGCCAAGTTTAGCATGCAGCTACACCCGGCTGACCCGCGAGAAGGATATAACAGCTGGCCAGAAGGCTAATTCTGGTAGTTCAGGCTTTACCCTGATTGGCTACGGCTTGGATGGCAGCCTGAGCTGCCGCCGGATCCAAATAAACCCCTCCGGGCTTGACCGGACTTAGTTCCGCATCCAAGTCATAGACCAGCGGGATCCCAGTAGGGATATTAAGCCCAGCGATGGCCTCATCTGAAATACCATCCAAATGTTTGACTAAAGCTCGCAGTGAGTTACCGTGCGCCGCCACTAGAACCGTTTTTCCGGCCACTAGATCCGGCACTATGGCATCCTGCCAGTAAGGCAGTGCCCTCTCCAACACGTTTTTCAATGCTTCGGTCCGCACTAAAGGTGCATCCGTGTAACGCGGATCACCATCCTGGGAATACTGCGAACCCAGTTCAATTTCCGGTGGCGGGGTGGCATAAGACCGGCGCCAAACCATGAACTGTTCCTCACCATACTCATCACGAATCTGGGTTTTATCTTTACCTTGCAATGCACCATAGTGCCGCTCATTCAATCGCCATGAACGCTTCACCGGAATCCAATGCCGGTCTGCCGCATCAAGCGCCAGATTAGCGGTAGTAATAGCACGGCGCAGCAGCGAGGTGTGCAACACATCCGGTAGAACTCCGGCAGCCGCCAACAGTTCCCCGCCGCGGCTTGCCTCAGCCCGGCCTTTCTCTGATAACGGCACATCCACCCAGCCGGTGAACAGGTTTTTAGCGTTCCATTCACTCTCGCCGTGGCGGAGTAACACCAGCTTGTGAGCCATCGGAGGTACCCGGGTTCAGTGAGCGGCTAGGTATGCTTCGCGCAATGGCGCCGGGATCCGACCCCGGTCTGAGACGTCCAGGCCTTGCTCTCGAGCCCAAGCCCGGATCCGAGCGGTCTCATCCGAAGACTGAGTCCGGCCCCGGCTAGCACGGCGGCCGGTTTGACGGCGCCCAGCTTCCACCCAAACCTTCAGTCCCTGGCGCAGTTTGTCGGCGTGCTCCGAGTTCAAATCGATCTCATAGGTCACTCCATCTAGACCAAAAGTCACCGTATCGGTGGCCTCAGAACCATCCAGATCATCAACCAAGAACACTTGGGTACGTGATGCCATTTTTGAATCTCCAATCTAACTTCAATAGCTTATAGCGGTACTAACGACAATACGAGCATAACCCCACAACCTTGCTTTGGAATCACCATTAGTCATGTTTCCACCCCATTAATCCTGTTACAGGTTGGCGGAATCGATTAAAGCTGTTGCTTGACCAGCGGAAATAAAATTGTTTCACGTACTCCTAGTCCCGTGAGAGCCATCAACAATCGGTCAATCCCCATACCCATACCACCGGAAGGCGGCATACCATACTCCATGGCTGCCAAAAAGTCCTCATCCAATATCATCGCTTCAGGATCTCCTGCTGCAGCCGCAGCTGCTTGGGCAACGAACCGTTCCCTTTGAATCACCGGATCCACTAGTTCGGAATAGGCCGTCGCGAGTTCTATACCCCGCACATATAGATCCCACTTTTCAACCAAACCAGGCTGGCTGCGGTGGTCTCGAGTCAAAGGTGAAGTTTCCACCGGGAAATCCAACACAAAGGTAGGTTCGTAAAGATGATCTCCCACCAAATCCTCGAACAACTCCTCCACCAGTTTTCCATGCCCGGCGCCTTCCGGGTAACGCACCTGTTTAGCTTCAGCAATGGCTTGTAAATGAGACACTGGTGTTTGGGGTGTTATCTCTTCCCCTAATTTCTCGCTAAGCGCACCATATAGAGTGATGCGCTGCCATTCGCCCCCTAAGTCATAACGCACGCCATCGTGCAAAGTAACAGTGTGTGAACCAGCTATAGCTAAGGCAGCTTCTTGCACCAACTGCTGTGTTAACTCCGCCATGGTGGAGTAATCCGCGTAAGCCTGGTAAACCTCCACCGAAGTAAACTCTGGAGCGTGGGTGGAATCAACCCCCTCATTACGAAAAATGCGCCCTAGTTCATACACCCTTTCCAAACCACCTACTACCGCCTTTTTCAAAAACAATTCTGGAGCTATACGGAGGTATAACTCAGTGTCAAAAGCGTTCATGTGAGTCGTGAAAGGCCGGGCGGCTGCCCCGCCGTGCAAGGTCTGCAAAATGGGAGTTTCCAGCTCATCGAAACCAAGTTGGTTCAGGGTGCGGCGCACTGAGCGCACCACCTTGGCCCGGTCTCGAGCCACCCGGCGCGCAGATTCCCGCACAATCAGGTCCGCCGCCCGGTCCCGGACCCGGGCCTCGTCTGATAGTTCAGAATGCAGTACTGGTAACGGCCGCAGAGCTTTAGCTGCCAACTTCCAGTGGTCTGCCAGCACAGACAGCTCACCTCGTTTCGAGGCGATCACCAGTCCATGTACAAAAAGGTGGTCCCCCAAGTCCACTTCTTGTTTGAACCGACCCAAAGATTCTTCCCCCACTTGAGCCAGAGAGACCATTACTTGGAGTCTTAGGCCAGCGCCATCTTGCAGAGTAGCGAAGCACAGTTTGCCGGTGTTACGTATAAATACCACTCGACCGGCTACCCCTACCTCCCGTTCTGTATGTTCTCCCGCCGTCAAACCGGAAAATTCTTCCCGTACCGCCGCAATCGTGGTGGTAACCGGCACTGAGACGGGGTAGGCCTCATCGCCGCGTTCTAGGATGGCTTGTCGTTTGGCACGGCGGATTTGGGATTGTTCCGAAGCAGAATTCACGCCCCTAAGGCTACTGTGACCGGAGCGTTGTCGATGAGCCGAGTGGGGCCCACTTTGAACGCACCAATCAACAACGCGGGGCCATGGAACGGTTCTGGCACCACCTGGAAGGTGTGCGGGTCTACTAGTTCCAAATAGTCGGGAAACTCTAGAGGTCTACCAGGGGCCAGATGGTGGCGGGCGGCTTGGACAATTTGCGCAGACCCAGCGCCCTCTCGTGCTGCCTGTTGACCTGCGGTAATAGCCTGAGGCAAGGCTAGAGCCGCCTGGCGTTGAGCCGCAGTTAGGTAAGCGTTGCGGCTGGACAAAGCCAGGCCGTCAGCTTCCCGGCGAGTAGGGACCGCAATTATTTTTAGACCCAAATCAAGGTCACGGTTCAGCTGGCGGACTAGAGCTAGCTGTTGGGCGTCTTTTTGACCAAACACTGCAACCTGAGCCCGGGTACGGCGAGCCAGTTTGGTGACTACCGTCAGCACACCCCTGAAGTGGCCGGGTCTAACGGCCCCTTCAAACACTTCACCCAACGGTCCCGGGTGAAGTTGAATCTGGGGGGCTCCCTGCGGGTACATGTCTTGAACACTAGGCGCATAGACCAGATCCACACCGCGTTCCTCCAACTGCGCTAAGTCAGCTTCCAAACAGCGGGGGTAAGCGTCAAAATCTTCACCGGCACCAAACTGCAGCGGGTTGACAAAGATGGTGACTATGACCTGTCCGCCCTGGGCGCGGGCAGCTTCCACCAAATCAAA
>JAISMT010000033.1 GCA_031276585.1 Bifidobacteriaceae bacterium | reverse complement strand
CATATGGGGCTTGACCAGTGGAACGGGGTAGCCGTTATCTCTCGGGTGGGGTTGAATCAGGTGCAAACGGGGTTCCCGGGCCAGCCGCGGTTTGGTAAACCGGGGCAGCAGCCCAAGCTGGAGGCCCGGGCTTTAGGGGCAGTTTGTGGTGAAGTGGAAGTTTGGTCGGTGTATGTGCCGCACGGCCGAGGTCAAAGTGATCCACACATGGTCTATAAGTTGGATTTTTTACAGGCTTTAGCGGCCGATGCCGCCCGGCGCCTAACGCTAGACCCTTCCGTTCAGGTGGCCTTGGTTGGGGATTTTAATGTGGCCCCATTGGACACTGACGTGTGGGATCCGGCCGTGTTTGAGTCAAAAACCCATACCTCACCGGCTGAACGGGAGGCTTTAGCGGCCTTAGCGAGGGCGGGATTCCGGGAAGTTACCCGGGAGCATTTGCCTGACGAACACCTTTACACCCATTGGGATTACCAGCAGTTGCGTTTTCCGCGTAACCAGGGCATGCGGATTGATTTTGCATATTGTTCGCCTGCCTTGGCGGAGCGCGTCACCGGAGTAAACATTGTGCGGGACCAACGCCGGGGCCAAGGCGCCTCTGATCACGTCCCCGTAGAACTGGACATACTTAATTAAATTTTCTCGCGGCGGTCGGGGCTTTGAGGAAGGTCCCGGGCCAAAAAACTATTCTCGAGTTCAAGGCTTCAACCCGTACTGCCCGGCGGTGACGGCCAGACGGGTAAGAACCTAGTAGTCGCGGTTAGCTCGCCTCTAGTACTACAGCCACATTTGTGCCCTTGATCTGCGTGTTTACGTGTTTGGTGGTGCCGCCGGGAGGATTGAGAACGCGCAGGTGACGGTGCATTTGGCGTACGTGACCAGCGACGCGCACACGCTGGTGGCCGCGGATACCGACCCGCCCAGCCTCAGCGCCACGGGCGGTGAGGCTGGGGTTACCGTCGAAGGCACCAAATCGCCCGATTCAACGGTCGCGGCACCAGCCGGACGCCTGAATCCGAGGAATCCACCGGTCGTCGTGGCCTAAGACTTCCAAATGGCCCTCAACCATGGCTCCCGCTAGAAAACCTGGTGGCGTACGTCTACCGCTAGTCTCTTACCGGACGTTATTACTAAACGAAAGGCCTGACGTGAGCGCACACGGTGGAACCAAAGCTATAGTGGCAGCGCTAAGCGCCAACCTGGGGATAGCAGTAACCAAATTTGCTGCTTTTGCCCTCACCGGTTCTAGTTCGATGTTGGCGGAAGCGGTGCACTCAGTGGCCGACAGCGGTAACCAAGGGCTGCTGCTGTGGGGCGGGAAAGAAGCCCGGCGCCCGGCCGATTCCAAACACCCCTTCGGCTACGGGCAAGGACGCTACTTTTGGGCGTTTGTGGTAGCTCTAGTGCTCTTTTCAGTAGGGGGACTGTTTGCCCTCTACGAGGCCTACGAAAAACTCAAACATCCCGAACCAATTGAATCCTGGCATTGGGTGCCGGTAGCCGTGGTAGCCGCTGGATTGGTCATGGAATCTTTCTCGTTGCGTACCGCCGTGCGGGAATCCAAATTAGTGAAAGGCGAACAAAGCTGGTGGAGTTTTGTGCGCAGTTCCAAATCTCCCGAACTACCAGTGGTGTTATTGGAAGATACTGCAGCTCTATTGGGGTTAGTGCTGGCCGGAACTGGAATTAGTTTGACCCTAGCGACCGGGGACGGAAGGTGGGATGCTGCTGGCTCGGGCGCCATCGGCCTACTACTAGTTTCAGTAGCGGTGGTGTTGGTGGTGGAAATGAAGTCACTGCTGATGGGGGAATCTGCGGCCCCGGAACACGTTCAAGCCATCAAAGAGGCTCTCACCGGTGACGGCATAGAATCTGTGATCCACCTGCGAGTAATGCACCTAGGCCCCGAGGAATTATTGGTGGCGGCCAAAGTGGAACCTGAGCCTGGGCTGGGGACCGCTGATCTGGCTCAAGCGATAGACGCCGCCGAAGCCCGCTCCCGAGCTGCCGTGTCTCTAACCCAAGTGATCTACCTGGAACCGGATCTACGCCGCCTGCAAGAATGAGATCAAACGGCAACTGCTAACCCAAACTGGTAAAACACCGTCGGCGGTTAAACCCGATCCAACAGGCGGTTCGCTAAAGCGGCACTCAAACAGGGGGTTAACGGAAGCCGCGGAATCAAGGTGGCTTGAATCGCGTGGTAAAGATCTGGTTTGCCCTCCCACAATTGGGTGCTCGGGGTACCAATAGGGGATAGTTCGTGGTGCCAAGAACCCCATTGCGGATCGGTAAAGTGTTCTTGAATGAGGTTCCACCAGCGGAAATACAAGTGATGGTAGAGCGGGTCACCAGTGGACCGGTAAGCGGTGATGGCGGCACCCGCGGCTTCCGCTATCACCCAGTGCAAGCGAGCCCGCATCACGGGCCGCCCGCTCCAATCGGTGGTGTAAACCAAACCAGGAGTGGGGGCATCAACCCAACCGTCTAGGTAGGCGCGACGGAATAACTCTTCGGCGCTAGTTAACATCCAAGCCGGGGCGTTAGCACCCAATGCGGCCCGCAATTCCAGTATCAGGCGAGCCCATTCAAAACCATGCCCCGGTGTAGAACCATAAGGTCGGAATTGGTCCTGCGGCTGGTCTGCGTTGTATTCCGGTAAGGGGGTCCAATCAGTGGTGTAATGTTCCGGCACCCGCCATTGGCTGTCCCGCGCCGCAGTCACTATCCGTTCGGTGATGGCCAAAGCGCGCCGGTGCCACCGTGAATCCCCCGTGATATCACCCGCCGCCAGATAGGCCTCCACGGTATGCATATTGGCATTGGCACCTCTATAGGGGTCTGGTTGTGTGAACTCCCGGTTGAATACATCCACCACCATCCCGTCCGTGCCTTCCCTGAAATGTACATTTTGGTTGGTTAAAGCCCGTTTGAGCACGTCGCGGGCGCCAGGAACGCCAGCAGCCGTAGCAGACGACGCCGCTAAAACTACAAAAGCGTGTCCGTAGGCAGTTTTGGTGGGATCTGTAGGAGTGCCCTCGGGGCTGATCTGGGCGTACCAACCACCGTGGGTAGTGTCTAGGAATGCGCCGTTCAGCGCGCCCAAGCCGTGATCTACCAGCGGCGCACACCATTGATGGCCCAATAACATGCCCAGCGCATACACATGGGTCATGCGGCAGGTGATCCACAAATCCAGTGGGGCATTTAAGCGCGGTTCGCCTTGCGCATCCAGCCAAGCGAAACCGTGAGCGGCTTGTCCCGAGGCGCGCCCAAACTCTAAAAGCCGTACGGTCTCGCCGTTTAGCCACTCTACGTGTTCAAGCCAGTCAGAACTGGTCATGGGGTGCTCCTTTGGGCCACGGAGAACGAGTGTCGACTCCAGGCTAGACCACTTGAAGTCTGAGACTTTGATGTTTGAGCCAAATTTTCCCATCCTCGGGGTGGGTTCTGCGGTGCCCCAAAGAACTTGGCGGTAGCGCGGAGTTTTTGTGAGGTGGGTTCCTTGGAGTGCCGCTACTCGGTCTTAGGACACAAGGTCAGCAGAGTGGCTTCCGGACGCCGGGCCAAACGGATAGGAGCGTAGGGGGAGGTGCCTAGTCCAGCTGACACATGCAGATATGCCTGAGACCCGGGCCACTGGTGCAGTCCGGCTGCCAAACGCCGGGGTAAATCAGTGTTAGAAACCAAAGCACCCCAAAACGGTAGTGTCACTTGGCCCCCGTGGGTGTGGCCCGCTAAAACCAGCTGGGCGGAATCATCCACCAAGTTTTGTACGGCGGCTTGATAGGGGGCATGCACCACCCCTAATACCAGTTCAGCGCTGTGTTCCAGCGGTTCTGGCGACATTGGCGGCATCGTATCCCAACCCAAGTGTGGGTCACCCAAACCGACTAGGCGGGTGTTCAACTGTTGGGGCCCCAATTGAAGTGAAGCCCGAGCGTTATCGAGAAAATGCCAACCAGCGTTGATCAGAACATCCCGAAATACCGTGGTGGGCAGGTCCGGTTGCCGTTCAGGGTCTAGACGGGAGCTGCGCCACAGGTAGGTAATGGGGTTTTTGAACACCGCCGAGTAATAGTCGTTAGACCCAAATACAAACGCCCCCGGGAAACGGAACAACGGTTCAAAAGCCTCGATGGCACTTTCCATAGCGTCACCAAAAGCAAAGTTATCGCCTGTAACCACCACTAGATCAGGCTCTAGACGGGCCAAGTTTCTCACCCAAGCCACCTTGCGTGTTTGGTGAGCGGTGAGATGGAGGTCAGAAATATGCAACAGCTTGAGCGGTGCCGAACCAGCCTTCAACAAGGGGACGGTAGTTTGCCGGAGCTGAAACCAATGCGCCTCGCACAACGCATAACCTAAAGTGGCAGCGCCAATACCGAACGCGGTTCCTACAAGACGGCTCAATCTCACCCGCATCACCTTACCGCCGCTCACCGGTAGCTGCTGGAACCACTCTGGCAGTGCGTCTCACTCAAAACCGGCCCTCGTTCCGGAGTCCCGGTTTAGTTAGGTGTGTAACGGGGTTCAACTAGCGCGTTTAGTCAAATGCTTCAGGTCCAAAATATGTACGCTGCGGCCCTCCAAACGGATCCAGCCGCGCACGGAGTACTCTGCCAGGGCTTTGTTGACGGTTTCGCGTGAAGCTCCAATTAGTTGAGCTAGCTCCTCTTGGGTTAATCCGTGTTGCACATGGATGGGTTGCCCGCCGGGTGCAGCTTCCCCAAACCTTTCAGCTAGGTCCAATAGAGCTTTGGCTACGCGCCCGGGTACATCGCTAAATACCATGTCCCCCAACGCCTCATTAGTACGCCGCAGACGTTGAGCCATTGCTTTGAG
>JAISMT010000109.1 GCA_031276585.1 Bifidobacteriaceae bacterium | reverse complement strand
CGGGGTTTTGTTGTACCAGCACATCTACTGCCTCAGGTCCAGGGAAATCAATCCCACCCTTGACTATTACTGCGCGCGGCCCTAGTTCTAGGATGCGCCGCCCAGCTTCCGCTAAATCTTCCACGGTTTGTAGCTCCGCCAAACCGGATAGAGCGCGGGCTTCAAAGTGGTTGGGGGTTACCACCGTGGCTAGGGGCACAATTTGTTCTTTTAGAGCGTTATCAGTATTAAGAGCTGCACCGGGTTCTTGGCCTTTGCAAATCAGTACTGGATCAAGCACAACGTGGCGCCAGGGCTTGGAACGCAAGGCCGCGGCCACTGTAGCAATGGTTTGAGGGGTACCCAGCATCCCAACTTTTACGGTGTCTAGGTCCTGCGAAGCGGTGGCGGCTTCAAACTGTTCGCTAATGATGTCAGCATCGACCGGATGGAACCGATGGGACCAGTCCCGTTTCGGGTCAAAGGCCACAATGCAAGTAATGGTACCTAGGCCGTAAACCCCTAACTGTTGGAAGGTTTTCAGATCGGCCTGGATGCCGGCCCCGCCAGTGGCTTCCGAACCGGCAATTACATACGCGAAAGGCATACGGTGGTGCTCCTCATAGATTGGTTAAGTCAGTCTTTACGTTGTGGGCGAGTTTCCCGGTAGTAGTTGACCAAAGCTACCGAAGATGGGTCCAGTTGGGCCAAAGCCTCCGGGCTACCGGCTAGCGCCGGAGCCACCTGGCTGGCCAGGGCTTTACCCAGTTCAACTCCCCACTGGTCAAAGGAATCAATTCCCCACACCACGCCTTGCACAAACGTGATGTGTTCATAAAGGGCAATTAGCTGCCCTAAGACTGCGGGAGTGAGTGCGGGAGCCATGATGGAAGTGGAGGGCCGGTTACCGGAAAAGACTCGGGCTGTTACCAAATGTTCCGGTGTGCCCTCGGACCGGACCTCAGCCGCGGTCTTACCGAAAGCTAAGGCAGAGGTTTGGGCAATGAAATTTGACAGCAGTAACTCGTGGACGTCCTGTTCGGCGTCAACCAGTGGCACTGCGGGGCTAGCAAAGGCTATGAAGTCTGCCGGGACTAGTTGGGTTCCCTGGTGGAGGAGCTGGAAGAAAGCATGCTGCCCGTTGGTGCCAACCTCACCCCAAAATACTTCTCCGGTAGCTGTAGCTGTGGGGGAGCCGTCCCAACGCACTGATTTCCCGTTGGACTCCATGGTGAGTTGCTGCAGATAAGCTGGGAAACGTTCCAAATGTTGGGAGTAGGGCAGTACCGCATGGGTCCGGGCATCCCAAAAGTTGACGTACCAAATGTTCAACAAACCCATCAACACTGGAACATTGCTTCCCCATGGTGTGGTGCGGAAATGCTGATCCATGGCGGCAAAACCCGATAGGAACTCTCGGAACCGTTCTGGCCCCAGCGTTACCGCTAGTACGGTGCCAATGGCGGACTCTACGGAGTAACGTCCGCCCACCCAGTCCCAGAAACCAAACGAGTTATTCGGGTCAATGCCGAACGCGGCTACCTTGTCTTGGGCGGTTGAGACGGCCACAAAGTGCTGTTGCACGGCCTTAGCCGCCTGCTCTGCTGTGGTGATGGCGTTCCGGGCTGCTAGTAGCTCTAGCAGCCAGCTACGGGCCAGCCGTGCATTGGTTAACGTTTCAAGGGTGGTAAAGGTTTTGGAGGCCACTATGAACAAGGTGGTTTCCGGGTCGAGGGTAGCTAGGGTGTCCCCCAAATCAGAGGGATCCACGTTGGAGACAAACCGGGCCCGGATAGGTCCATGTAACTCCGCCAACGCTTGGTAGGCCATAGCTGGTCCCAAGTCCGAACCGCCGATCCCAATGTTTACTACTGTTTCGATGGGTTTGCCGGTGATCCCCCGGTGTCTGCCATCCCGTACCGCGGCCGCGAAACCTAAAAACTTTTCTAATTCCGCCTCCACCAAGGCGGTTACATTCTGCCCCTCCACCACTAAGGGCGACTGCCCCGGGGGGCGCCGGAGCGCTGTATGTAGCACGGAACGGTTTTCTGTGACATTGATCCGTTCCCCAGTGAACATGGCTTCAATTCGCTGGTACAACCCGATCTGCTCCGCCAGCTGGGCAAACAGTTGCAGAGTGTGGGCGTGGATCAGGTTCTTAGACAGGTCTACCCGTAGGTCCGCAGCCTGGAAGCTAAGGTCTGCCACCCGTCCCGGCTGGGTTCGGAACCAAGAGCGCAGGTCGATGCCGTCCGCGGCCATCTTTTGAATATGGTCGCGCAATGCGGTCCAAGCCTGCGTAGAGGTGGGATCCATAGGAGCGTTGGTCATGGCACTCCACAATACTGCGCCAACCGGAGAACTCCAGCTGATTTCTACAGTAGGGGTAGCGTTAGGTGTCCCAAATCGACCACTACCCAGGAGTTCACAACGTCTACTGAAGCTGCCTATCCAGAATATTCACACCGGCAAATCATGCAGATCTTGTCTGGCCTGCTGTTGGCTATGTTCGTAGCTAACGTGGCTGGAACAGTGGTCGCCAACGCGTTACCAGTGATTACCGCGGTGTTGGGATCTACCCAACAGCAATACACCTGGATTGTGACCTCTACTTTGCTGGCCTCCACGGCATCGACCCCTATTTGGGGGAAACTAGCGGACCTTTTTAACCAAAAAAAGCTTTTCCTGATTGGCCTCGCCGTGTTCGTAGTGGGTTCGGCGCTCTCGGGAGCTAGCCCGTCCACCACCTACCTGATTATCTTCCGAGCTGTTCAAGGCCTGGGGTTAGGGGCCATGATGTCCCTAACGCAAGCCATCATTGGTTCAGTGATTCCGCCGCTGCAACGGGGCCGTTACATGGCGTACACCGGCGCAGTAGTAGCGGTAGCCACGGTAGTTGGACCACTGGTAGGTGGATTCTTGGTGGATGTTAGCTACCTGGGTTGGCGTTGGTGTTTTTGGTCAGCAGTGCCGTTTGCGGTCCTGGCCGGTGGAGTGTTGCAATTCCAACTGAAAATGCCACCGGTAGCCCGGCGGAGTAACACTCAGATTGACTGGCTCGGTTCGGCACTCATCACCTTAGGTGTCAGCGCTTTGCTGGTCTGGATCTCATTCGCGGGTCATTCTTTCAACTACGCATCCTGGCAAACCGCGGCCCTATTAAGTTTCACGGCCATCACCACCGCCTTGTTCATATGGGCCGAATC
>JAISMT010000178.1 GCA_031276585.1 Bifidobacteriaceae bacterium | reverse complement strand
GCCACGGCTTTAGCCACCGTGGATTTACCGGAACCAGATGGCCCGTCAATGGCAATGACTGTCACTTCAAGATCCTCCAACCCTGTTCTTCGAGATCAGCGGCTAAAGGCGCCCCTTGTCCTAAAGGCACCCACACTTCCGCTAACCCCACTAACTGCCCCATTCCGTGCTCCAGTTTCAGATCTTCTAGGTTGACACCCAGCCGCCCCATCTCCTGGAACAGTTCCCCTAACGCACCGGGACGGTCCGGGACCATCACCGTCACCCGGTCAAATTGCCGCCGAGCTCCGCCGTGTTTACCAGGTATCCGTTCAGCACCGCGCCGGCCTTGGGCCACCAGATCGGCCAAAGTTTTCAAAGACTGGCCCAGGGTGGCGGGAGCCGTCCCCATTTCTAAAGCGCCGATGGCGTGGGCTAAGTCCGCTTGAACCTCCCGTAGTACGGCCGCCACCGCCGGGCCGTTACCCACCAAGATGGCCGACCAAAGCTCTGGATCTGAACCAGCGATTCGGGTTACGTCCCGTAAACCTTGGCCGGCCAGATCTAAAGCTCCAGCCTCGGCTTGCACCAGCCGGGCAGCCGTCAAACTAGACAAAATTTGCGGCAGGTGGCTCACCAACGCTACTGAGGTGTCATGAGTGGCGGCATCTAAAAAGGTGGGGTGAGCTCCTAGATCGGTGGCTAAGTGACGGATTTGTAACACTCGCTCCGGTGCGGTGGCGGGGTTAGCCGTGATCACCCACGGACGCCCCACAAATAGGTCACCGCTGCCGGCGGCGGGGCCGCTGCGTTCCCGACCAGCCATGGGATGGGAGCCCACATAACGGCTCAAATCTGCCCCTAATTGGGTCAGTTCCTCCAAAATGACCGCTTTGACCGAGGCGGCATCAGTCACAGTGGCCGCACTAAACCGCGCCAATGCCTGAGCTACCACGTTAGCGGTCACATCCGGTGGCACCGCTACCACCACCACCTGGGGTTCCGGGTCTTTAGGCTGCCGCCGGCGCCCAGCGCCTACCTGTTCCGCCACCGCCGCTGCGGCTGGAGACGGATCCTCCAAAGTGACCTCAAGGCCCAACTGGCGCAAACCTAAACCCACCGAAGCTCCAATCAACCCGGCACCCACAATATGCACCGGACCGGTAGTAGCGTGCGGTGGAGCTGCTTCCGGGTTCATAACCCGGCCGCCTTTTTGAGGGATGCTACTTCTGGCCCCGAAAGCACCCGGGTCCGGCCGGGCTTCAGATCGCCTAATGCGATGGGGCCAATCCGAACCCGAACCAAGCGGATTACGGGGTATCCCAGTTGTTCCAGCAAACGGCGCACAATCCGGTTACGGCCCGAATGGATTTTGATTTCAACCTGGCTGGCCCCCGGGATTGAGTCCACCAATCGGAACGAATCCACCGCCGCTATTCCGTCTTCCAGCTCCACGCCCTCCCGTAAACGGCGGCCAGCACCGGGCGCCACCCGGCCTTCTACGGTAGCCAGATAGGTTTTAGGTACTTCGTGAGCCGGGTGGGCTAAGCCGTTAGCTAAAGCGCCATCATTAGTGAGTAAAAGCAACCCTTCCGTTTCAAAATCCAACCGTCCTACATGAAATAACCGTTGGGTGCGGTCCCGCACATACTCCAACAATGTGGGTTGATCGGTGGCCTCTTTCATGGAAGAGAGCACTCCTGCCGGTTTGTGGAGCGCTAGCACTATTTTGGATTGGTCAGTCAAAACTTCAAGCCCATCCACTTCGATGCGCCGTTGGGCCGGGTCTAGCCGAACCCCCAGTTCCCGGACCCGGACTCCGTCTACTTGCACCCGCCCGGCCAGGATCATTTGCTCTGCCGCGCGGCGAGAAGCGAGACCAGCTTCCGCCAGGATTTTTTGAAGCCGGACTCCTTGAGGGTCGTAGGGAGTGGGCTGTTTGGACTTGGACTGCTGCTTAGACACGGGGTGAACTCTATTCCACCTGTTCCTTGATCTCTTCCAAAACCTGGCCCTGCGGCAGATGCGGTTCCAAAGGTTCCAGCTCTCCTAAAGAGCTGATACCCATCCTCTCTAGGAACAACTTGGAGGTGGTGTAAAGCACCGCACCAGTGCCCTCATCTTGCCCGCATTCCTCCACCAAACCTCGGCTGACCAGGGTACGGATCACCGAATCCACGTTGACACCCCGGACCGCTGAAATCCGGCTCCGAGTAATTGGACCTTTATAGGCCACCACTGCCAGAGTTTCCAACGCCGCCACCGTCAGCCGAGCGGTAGCGCCGTCCCGGACAAACCGTTCCACTACTTCTGCTTGGTCAGGGTGGGAGTAGATTCGCCAGCCACCACCCACTTCTCGCAGTTCAAACCCCCGGGGGCGTACTCCCCCCGCTCCCCGATATTCCGCAGCCAACGCTTCCAAAGCCCGCCGAGCCTCTTCCGCCGGAATTCCTACCGCTATAGCCAGGTCGGTGGTCGATGCTGGCTGGTCTACCACCATCAACACCGCCTCTAAAGCCAGGGTCACCCGGTTGGGAGCCGGATGTTTGTTTTCAGTCATCAAACTCCTTTGAAATAGCTAGCTCTCCGTCAGCTCCGGTCCACGCCACCCACAGCTCCCCCAATGCTTCCGGTTGGCTAAAAGTGACTAATCCGCTCCGGAACATCTCTAGTAGCGCTATGAAACGGGCCACCACGTGCGGCAGCGACCCTACGGCATCGGCCACCAAAGACCGAAACGTGGTTTTCCCCACGGCTGCCAGGCGTTGCGCCAAAACCCGAGCCTGTTCCGCTACCGAAACTGCCGGTGCATGCAGATGTTCCAATGAAACCTGGGTTGGGCTAGGTTGGCGGGCCAACACCTCCCGGGCAATGGCCGCCAACTGCTCTGGTCCCACCGACCACACCAGATCTGGCAGTAAACGCGCAAACTGGGGTTCTAATGCCACGGAACGGGGCACATGCCGAGCCTGGGCCGCCAATTGGGCCGCTATAGATTGCGCGACCTCTTTAAATGCCCGGTATTCCAGCAGGCGGGCAAACAACAAATCACGGGATTCCAGCAGCTCAAAATCTTCCGATTCCGCTAACCCACCGGGCAATAACATGGCCGCCTTCAAATCCACCAAAGTAGCCGCCACCACCAAAAACTCAGAAGCTACGCCTAACTCCCAATCCCGTTCTGGAACTGCAATATAGGCAATAAATTCGTCTGTGACCTGCGCTAAAGCGATCTCGGTGACATCCAAACGGTGTTTGGCGATCAGCGAGATCAGCAGGTCAAACGGGCCGGAAAAATTTTCTAGTGTGACCGCAAACTGATCTTGACCTGCCAACGTGCTCTCAGGCTGCATCGCCCCGCGCGATCAGTTCGCGGGCCAACTGGCGGTAGGCCTCGGCGCCCGTATGGCTCGGCGCGAAAGTCAAGATCGATTCCGCCGCCACCGAAGAATCCGGGAACTTTATGGTCCGCCCTATCACGGTCTTGAAGACCTGCGGCCCAAAGGCCTCATGTACCCGTTCCAGCACCTCACGCGAGTGCAAAGTCCGGGAATCCACCATGGTGGCCAAAATGCCATCCACTTTAAGCCGAGGATTTAACCGGTCCGCTACCTTGGCTATGGTTTCCACTAGCAACGCCACTCCGCGTAAAGCGAAATACTCTGTTTCTAACGGAATTATGACTCCGTGGGCGGCAGTCAAAGCGTTGACCGTCAACAAACCCAATGAGGGTTGGCAGTCAATCAAAATCACGTCGTAAAGATCAGCAACCGGACGCAACATGCGGGCCAGCGTGGTTTCACGTGCTACTTCACCCACCAATTGCACCTCGGCCGCACTGAGGTCAATGTTGGCGGGTACCACATCCAAACCTTCGATCTTGGTGTGATGTATTACCTCTTGCACCGAGACCGCAGACTGCATCAAAGCGTTATACACGGTCAGCTCGTCTTCCGGGGCTACCGCTCCCAGCGCCACCGAAGCGGCACCTTGGGGATCAAAATCCACTACCAATACCTTGCGCCCGTAAAGAGCCAAAGCGGCACCCAAGTTCACAGCGGTGGTGGTTTTACCCACCCCACCTTTCTGGTTACAGAGCGCGATGACGCGGGCGGGTCCGTGCCCTTCCAAAGCGGGTGGTTCGGGAAAAGTATTGGCGGCTGCTTGGCTCACCGCATCATGGTATATGGCCCCAGCCACCTGCGGGTGGTCACCGTTGGCGGTGCTTACGGTTTCCCACCAAAAAACCCGCTCCCCAACTCAAATGCAGCACCATCACGGCCCACCACATGCGAACCCGGCTCCCTAGGCGCAATCCCACCCCTGCTACTGCTACTCCCACCGCTACCCCCAGCATGTACAGCACCGGCAAACCGGCCA